>CAXUBD010000046.1:5161-8860 GCA_964249225.1 uncultured Verrucomicrobiota bacterium
TGCCGTCCAGGCCGGGCATGTTCAAATCCAAAATCGCGATGTCGAAAATTTCGCCGCGCCGTAGAATTTCCAACGCCTGCTGCGGATTGTCCGCGCCATGCGGGACCATGCCCCATTTGGTGACTTGGGTGGTGAGCACGCGCCGGCTTTGCGCGTTGTCATCCACGATCAACAGTTGCAGGTCGGCGAGTTTGGCCTGACGACCAGCCAGCACGAACGGCGCGGTTTTGGGATCCGCAAAAAGATTGGCGGTGAAATGAAACGTCGAACCGGCGCCCGGCGTGCTTTCGGCCCACATCTTTCCGCCCATTAATTCCACCAGCCGTTTGCTGATGGCCAGTCCCAAGCCCGTGCCGCCGTAACGCCGCGAGGTCGAGACTTCCGCCTGGATGAACGGCTTGAACAGCCGCATCAACCGGTCAGGCTGGATGCCGATGCCGGTGTCCTGCACCGCGAAGTGTACGTTTAATTGCGACTGGCCGGTTTTAACATCAGGTTTGGTCGCGAGCAGTTCGACCTTAACAAAAACGTCGCCGCGCTCCGTGAATTTAATGGCGTTGCTTAATAGATTTACAAGCACCTGGCGCAGCCGCTGTGGATCGCCTTCCACCACCATCGGAATGGCGTCATCCAGTTCGCGGACGAGATCGAGATTTTTCTCTTGGGCGCGCGGGGCCAAAAGGTCGAGCGAATCGTCAATGCAAGTCCGCAAATCAAACACCTGCCGCTCCAGTTCCATCTTGCCCGCCTCAATTTTTGAAAAGTCGAGAATGTCATTGATGATCGTCAGCAACGATTCGCTGCTGGTGTTGATCGTTTCCAGATAGCCGCGTTGTTCGGCCATCAACGACGTGTCGAGCAGCAGGCTGACCATCGCGATCACGCCGTTCATCGGCGTGCGGATTTCGTGGCTCATCGCTGCGAGGAAATCCGACTTGGCGCGCGCGGCAGCTTCGGCGACCAGGCAGGCTTCGGCCAGTTTGTCATGCCGCTCGATCAACTCATCGTGCCGCCGTTTCATTTTCAACGTGGCGCGCAGGCGGGCATTCACGACGGAGGCGTTGAACGGCTTGCCGATGCATTCAGCGCCCAATTCATACGCGCGCAATTTGCCCGCCGTGTCGTTCTCATCGGTCAGGGCGATGACGAGCACGATGTTCGGCGGC
Organism: uncultured Verrucomicrobiota bacterium; assembly: GCA_964249225.1. GTDB lineage: Bacteria > Verrucomicrobiota > Verrucomicrobiia > Limisphaerales > UBA11358 > UBA11358. The sequence continues at coordinate 6,328 of CAXUBD010000046.1, forward strand.
GGATTTTGCTCGAGCTGCCGCAGCAGTTCAAACCCCTCGCCGTGCGATGATTCCAAATCAATCAACACGAGGTCGGTCGGATGATCTCGAAGAAAAGTCAGGGCATCATTCGCGTTGCGCGCGAGGCCGAACGCGACATGGTCGGGACGCAATGCGCCGGACAACGTCTCCAGCAACGCGGGATCGTCGCCGACGAATAAAGCCTGGAATTCGATTTGATTCACAATGGTGCTGATGCCGATTTGAACACCGCACATTAAACACATTTTTTTTCACGTGGACAATCCGATTTTTATGCCGGCGTAAAATCAAACATTGCTGGCGCGGTGCGGCGGCGATAAACTTCGCTCATGCTGCAAACGGCGCTCGAACCCGGCACGCTTGAGGACGCGGACTCTTTACGGGAGACGCATCTCGCTGCCTATCGCTTCATGCTCTTGGCGCGCGTGCTGGATGACAAATATGCCACGCTCGCCCGCTCCGGCAAAATCCATGGCGGAGTTTTTCTGGGCCGCGGCCAGGAAGCCTTGAGCGCCGCCCTCGGCGTTTCGCTGAAAAGAGGCGACGTCTTCGCGCCGCTCATCCGTGACGCCGCGGGCCGGCTTGCATTTGGTGAAACGGCGCTGGACGCCGTGCGCACTTTTCTCGGCTCCGCGCTCGGTCCCATGCGCGGACGCGACGGCAACGTTCACCGCGGCAAACCGCTGGAAGGCCAGTTGCCGATGATCAGCCATCTCGGCGCGATGGTTTCCGTCGTGAACGGAATTTTATTGGCGCGGCGTTTCAAAAAAATTTCCGGCACCGTCGGCGCGGCGTGCCTCGGCGACGGCGCGACTTCCACCGGTTCATTTCACGAAGCTTTGAATCAGGCCGCCGTCGAAAAACTGCCGCTCGTCTTGATCGTCGCCAACAATCAATACGCCTACTCGACGCCGACCGCGCGCCAGTTCGCATGCGATGATCTCGCGGACAAAGCCATTGGCTACGGCGTGACCGCGCACTCGGTGGACGGCACGGATTTGACCGCGTGCCTGAAAATTGTCGGCGACGCCGTCGCGAATGCGCGCGCCGGACGAGGCCCGCAACTGGTCGTCGCCACGTTGCTCCGGCTGTGTGGCCATGGCGAACATGACGACTCCAGTTACATTGATCCGAAGTTGAAAAGTTCTCCGCTCGGCCGCGACTGCCTGAAAATCGCCGGGGAAAATTTATTGCGCCAAAAATGGGCCGATGCCGCGCAGCTCGCCGTGTGGCGCAGCGAAGCCGTCCGCGAAGTCGAGGAAACTGTCGCGCAAGTCCAGCGCGAACCCGCGCCCGATCCATTCGCGGAAGAATGGCGCGCGATTTCGTCCAGACATTTGAGCGAGACGCACGAAGAATAAATCGTGAATGAATTAAGAATTATGAATGATGGATTGAAAAAAAAACCAGGGCCGCGCGCCGGATTTATTTCATCTTTCATCTTTCATCCTTCATCCTTTTTTTTGTGAGCATCACTTACCTCGAAGCCATCCGCGAAGCGCAAGCCCACGCCTTGCGCGACGATCCGCGCGTTTTTATTTACGGGCAGGATGTCGGTGCGTTCGGCGGTGCATTTAAAGCGACAAAAAATCTGGCGAAGGAATTTCCCGGCCGCGTTTTGGATTCGCCGATTTCCGAAGACGCGATGGTCGGTCTCGCCGTCGGCGCGGCGATTGAAGGCATGAGGCCGATCATCGAAATGCAGTTCGCCGATTTTTCCACCGTCGCGTTCAATCAAATCGTCAACCAGGCCGCAACGCTTTTCTGGCGCACAAATGTGCCGTGTCCGATCACCGTGCGTTTGCCGTTCGGCGGCACGTCCGGCAGCGGGCCGTTTCACAGCCAATGCATGGAAACGCTTTACGCGCATTATCCCGGTCTCATCGTGCTCACGCCCGCGACGGTTGAAGACGCCTATTCAATGTTGCTCGAAGCCGTGGCGATTGACGATCCGGTGATTTTTTGCGAGCACAAATTTCTTTATTACCATCTCAAGGCGGAAAAATTGCCGGCCGAGGCGCTGCCCGTCGGCAAAGCCCGAATCGCGCGCGAAGGCCGCGACATGACCATCGTCACTTACAGCGCGATGGTTCACGAAGCGCTGGAAGCTGCCGCCGAACTCGCGCCGGAAGGCTGGGAAGTCGAGGTCGTTGATTTGCGTTCCGTCAAACCGCTCGACACCGACACCGTGATGGCCAGTGTCGCGCGCACGGGCCGATTGCTCTGCGTGGGCGAATCGTGGCCGTGGGGCGGTGTGACGGCGGAGATCATCGCGCGCGTCGCGAGCGAAGGATTTGGTTTGCTCGACGTGCCGCCGCAACGGCTCAACGCCAAAGACACGCCCGTGCCTTATCATCCGAATCTCTGGACAGCGCATCGGCCGACCGCGCGCGCCGTCGCCGAAGCCGCGCGAAAACTTTTGAGACAATGATTTTTACAAATCGTAAATCTTAAATCGTAAATCAAAAATGCCTTCCATTCCCATCATCATGCCGCAACTCGGCGAATCCAT
>CAXUBD010000046.1:8870-13714 GCA_964249225.1 uncultured Verrucomicrobiota bacterium
GCGATCAGGCGGCGTCGGCTGAGGCGGGGCGGGTCAGCGCGGTTTCGATCAGGGTGGTGAGCTGCGGATCGCCATAGGCCGTCCACCAGTCGTTGCTTGGCCATTCCGACGTCGCGCCGCCCAGGCTGCGCGCCGAGGCGTAGTCCTGCGGCTGCGACAGCTTGGAGGCCGGGGATGTCTTCATTGAAGTCGAGACGAACAAGGCCAGCATGACTGTCACGTCGCCGTGTGGCGGGCGCATCGAAAAAATCACCGCGCAATTGAACGAAAGCTACGCCGTCGGCGCGGTGCTCGGCCAGATCGAAGCGACAAAAGAAGAAGCCGCGCGTTCAGGTCTCGACATTGTTGCGGCGGAAAAGCCAGAAGAAAATTCCGGACGCGCCGCCGCGCCTGCAACCACTGGCGAAAAATATCGCGTGCAACCGACCGTGCGCGGATTACCCGTGCCCGCGAACGCCGCCGGCGCAAGTTATCTTTCGCCGCGACTCAAGGCGCGCATGGACGAACTCGGTTTGCACGCCGCGGACCTCGCGGGCGTGGCCGGCAGCGGCGCGGCAGGGCGCGTGACCGTCGAGGATTTTGAAAGATTCATCGCGCATCTCGAAAAACAAAAGATCAGCCAGGCCTCGTCCATGCGCGTGGCCGTGGCCGACGCGATGCGCCGCAGTTGGACACGGCCCATCGCGAACGTCGGCCTGCCGGTCTGCCTCGATCCGCTGTTCGCTTTTCGCAAAGTGACCAAGCCCAAACCCGGCCCGGCGCTTTATGCGTTGCGCGCGCTGGCCGTCGCGCTCTCGGAAAACAGCGCGGTCGCCGGACGGCTCGTCGGAAATAAAATTGTTCATCCGAGTTCCATTGACGTCGGTTTCGCCGTCGAAGCCGAGGACGGCGTGCTCGTTCCTGTTTTGCGCAACGCCGATAAACGCCTGCTGAAAGACTTGATCGCGCCTTACGCCGAACTCGTCGAACTCGCGCGCGAAAGAAAACTGCCGGCGAACGCCACGGGCGGTTCCATCGCCACCGTCACGAACTTCGGCACGTTCGGGCTGACGTGGGCGACGCCGATTCCGCTGCCGGAACAGACGCTCGTGCTGGGCATGGGCGCGGCGCGCCACGCGCCGCATTGGGATTCCGTCAAAGGCCAGTTCGTGCCGGTGATGGAGGCGAACCTGACGTTGAGCTTCGACCATCGCGTGCTCGACGGCGGCGCGGCGGGACGCTTGCTCCAGCGCGTCGCCGAGTTGATGGGTCAGCCGGAGAAATTGTAAAATTTTTCATTCGCGAATTTCGCGAATTCAATCAAATAAAAAAATTCTATTCGTGAAAATTCGTGTAATTCGCGGATTTAATTGTTCCCGCAATTAAATTCAGCGACGATTGGCCGGGGGTCGGAACCGATGCCCCAGTTCGGAACCGTGGGAACAAAAGTTTCTTCCGGCAGCCAGTTTCGTTTCATCGCCGGACTCAACAAAATGTAATCAATGCGCGAATAAATGTCGTCCGCGCCGTAGAAATAAGTCCATGCCACGCTGCGCGGCTCATGATAAATATTTTCCGCAAACGAATTGTCGCCGTTGCGCTCGGCGGGGCGCGTGTCGGTCAGCTTGAATTTTCCGCGCCCGATGATTTCTTTGATCGCGTCGGAATTTTTCTCGTCGTTGAAATCGCCAAGCACGATCATTTTCGCGTTTGGATTTTCCTTGAAATGTTCTTCGATGATGCCGCGCAGAATTTTTGCTTCTTCCAAGCGTTGCTCGTTGGGATCGGCGGAAGAATCGTTTAATTTCGATTTCAAATGCGCGGCGATGAGCGTGAAGGTGAAATTCGTCGCGGCCTGGATTATCACTTCAGAAAATCCACGGCTGACTCGACAACGTTTTCATTCCATTAGAACTTCATCGGTCGTATGGGGGCGCCGCGCGACGATGGGAAATTTGCTCAACACGGCGACGTGAATATTCGTGTCCGCGCCGCTGACGTGTTCCCAAAACGGAAAATCAAGTCCGTCGGCCTTGAGCGATGCGCGCAATTCCAAAAGTGCGTTGGTCGTGCCCATTTCTTCGAGCGCGAGCACATCGGGTTTCATGGCTTTGATGCTTTCGCGCACTTTGGCTTTGGCCTCGTTGGATTTGACGAAGCGGCGCGATTCGGTCGGCTGGTCGAGATAATTTTCCACGTTGTAGGTGGCGACGCGGAAAGTTTCGGCGGCGAAGGAAAATGAGCAAAGCGAAAATGCAGAAATCACGACGCAAAGCCATTTCATATTTGTTCTGTAAATTGTCAGACACACCTAATTTTTGCCAGAGAACATTTTTGCCATTTAACGCAAACCTGTTACTTTCGTTCCATGTCTCGATTGACCAAGAAAAATTCCGCCGCGCATCTGCACGACAAGCAGAGCGAACGCGACACGCGCGAACTGCGCATTGACAAGGTCGGCGTGCGCGGGCTGCGCTTTCCGATCCAGGTGCGCGACAAGGCGCGCAGCGTGCAGAACACCGTCGCCACCATCGGCATGTTCGTGGATTTGCCGAAGGAATTCAAAGGCACGCACATGAGCCGTTTCGTCGAGGTGCTCAACGCGCACGGCAGCAGCATCCATGTCGAGAACATCGCGGAGATTTTGCGCTCGTTGCAAAAAAAACTGAACGCGGCGACATCGCATCTGGAGATCGAGTTTCCGTATTTCATGTCCAAAACATCGCCGGTGTCGCGATTGGAAAGTTTGATGGATTACACCGCGCGGTTCGACGCGGCGGCCTGCGGCGCGGAGATTGATTTTGTCCTGACGGTGAAGGCGAACGTGACGACGCTCTGCCCGTGCTCAAAAGCCATTGCCAAATACGGCGCGCATAATCAGCGCGGCGAGGTGACGGTGGCGCTGCGTTCGACGGACGTGGTTTGGATCGAAGACGTCGTGGCGATGATCGAGGGCGCGGCGAGTTCGGAACTTTACGCGTTGCTCAAGCGGCAGGACGAAAAGGCGGTGACGGAGCGCGCGTATGAAAATCCGGTGTTCGTGGAAGACTTGGTGCGCAACGTCGCGCTGCGGCTGAACGCGGACGCGCGGGTGAGCTGGTATAAGGTCGATGCGGAAAATTTCGAGAGCATCCATAATCATAACGCGTATGCATGCATTGAGAAGGGGTAATTTTTTGCAATCTTTATCGCAAGTCAGACAGTATTGCCCTCGTTGAGGCGGTCTTCATCGTCCAAAAATTTCTAAAAATTTGTGTGGCGTATTTGGTTTTGTCTGCTAGATTCCCGCGCTCTAGTTCAACCGGATTCAAAGCCGAAACTATTTTAATTTGTGATCGCGAAGAAAAAAGAAATGAAAAAACCCGCTCCACGCGGCAAGTCGCAGGCGTCCGCCACGTCGGCGTCCATCCTCGGCCGGCCCATGTCAAAGGCCGGCGCGACGGCGGTTGACGCCAAGAAAATCAAGGGCGAGTGGCAGAAGTATTACAACAACCTGCTGGAATTGCGCGAGCAGTTGCTGTCGCAGATGAACGGTCTGGCGAAGGAGTCCGCGCAGGAGATGGCGGGTTACAGCCTGCACATGGCGGATTCGGGCACGGATAATTTTGACCGCGATTTCGCGTTGAGCCTGCTGTCGTCCGACCAGGACGCGGTTTATGAAATCGAGGAGGCGCTCAAGCGCATCGAGAAAAAAACCTATGGCGTGTGCGAATTGACCGGCAAGGCGATTCCCAAGGCGCGGCTCGAAGCGATTCCGTGGACGCGGTTCACGGTCGAGGCGCAGGCGCAATTGGAACGCGACGGCGCGTTGCGTCAGCGTCGGCTCGGCACGCTCGGCACGGTGGACAGCGTCGGCACCACGGAAGTTGAAACGGACGACGACGACCAGCCGGAAGAAAAAATCGTCAAAGAAAAGGAATAATTTATGGCAAGAGAAGTCATCACCATCGAATGCAGCGAGGCGCGCAAGGAAGGCAAGTCGCCTTCCCGCTACAGCGCCAGCCGCAATAAAAAACTCAAGACGGAGAAACTGGAATTGAAAAAATACAACCCGTTTCTGCGCCGCCACACGTTGCACAAGGAGATCAAGTAATTATGCCGCGCAAGACGAACACCGAAAACTCCCGGCGCGGCGCGCGCCGCACGACGGAAAACCGCACGCCGCGCCCGAAGCCGAAAATTGACTTCACCGAAGACGCGCTCGACTTCAAAAACACCAATCTGCTCAAGCAATATGTGACCGACCAAGGCCGCATCCTGCCGCGCAAATACACCGGCATGCCCGCGCATTACCAGCGCCGTCTCACCACGGCCATCAAGCGCGCGCGCCAGATGCTGTTGATGAAGTAGTCCGTTTTCGCCGCCCGGTTGCGTTTGCAAACGGGCGGCATTTTTGTAAGGTTGAAATGCAAACGATTTGCAATTAGTAAATGACGCACAGCATTCCCATTTTATTCCAGATCATGGCGGCGTTCGCCATCGCGCTGGCGGGCGGCGCGTTGAGCGCGTTGCTGGCGCGGACGCACAAGCAGCTTTGCGCCTTCATCAGTCTCGGCGCGGGAACATTGTTGAGCGTCGCCGTTTTCGGCATCGCGCCGGAATGCTGGCACGATTTGCATTCGTGGTGGCAATTCGCGCTGGCGGTGGCTTCCGGTTATTTTCTGTTCGCGCTCATCACCAAATATATTTACCACGTTTGTCCCGCGTGCGCGGCGAGCCATTTCGACGAAGCCACGACGCATCGCCTCGCGGAATTCGCACCGGCCATGATGTACGCGCTGGGGATAGATTGCACCGTGGCCGGTCTGGCGATCGGTTTGCCGGGGCCGAAGGAGAGCCCGATCTCCTCGATGTTCGACCGGACG
>CAXUBD010000047.1:0-13634 GCA_964249225.1 uncultured Verrucomicrobiota bacterium
GGTAAAACCACGCTTGCCTTCATTTGATTTTCAGCTATTTTCTCCGGCTCGCGTTTGGAAAAAAATCCGGCGCGAAAAATTTATTTTTTAATTATTTTTATGGCAACAGCAGGCGATCTTCGACGCGGCATGGCGATCAATTACAATGGCGACATTTCCGTGGTGCTCGATATGCAGCACCGCACGCCGGGAAATTTGCGCGCGTTCGTGCAGGCGACGCTCCGGAGCATCCGCACCGGCAAATCCTCCGACGTGCGTTTCAGCTCGACCGAAAAAATCGAGCCGGTGCCGATGATCACCAAAAAAATGGAGTTCAGCTACAAGGACGGCGTGGATTACGTTTTCACCGACCCGGAAAATTACGAGACGGTCACGCTCGCGGCGGAACTCGTCGGCGACGACAAAAATTATCTCGTGGAAAATGCAGCGGTGACGGTGACGTTCGTCGAGGACAAGGCGGTTTCCATCGAACTGCCGTCGAACGTGATCTTGACCGTGACCGACGCGCCTGAAGGCGTGCGCGGCGATTCCGCGAACAACGTGCAGAAGGCGATCATCATGGAAACCGGCATCACCGTGCAAGCGCCGCTGTTCATCAAGACGGGCGAAAAGATCAAAATTGACACGCGCACCGGCAAATACATGGAACGCGCGTAACGAAAATTACGAATCAAAATTTTCGACTGCCAAATCAAAGCCCGCCGCGCGCGGGTTTTTTTATTTTTTAAAATTATAACGTGGAATTGCTTTGCAACAGCAACGCATTCGTCTATTTCTGTCCATGGCACGTATGTCGGCGCAAACCAAAGGTGAAAAGGTGTTTCGCGGCATCGCCGTTTCCGCCGGCGTTTGTCGCGGGAAAATCGTCGTCCTGCATCGCGCCCGCCACATCATCACCCGGCACGAGCTGGACGAAAAAGAAATCGCCGAGGCCACGAAACGTTTCGAGCAATCGCTCGTCAAAACCCGCCAGCAAATCACCGAGGTCCAGCGCCGCGTGATCAAAAACATGAGCGCGTCGGAAGGCGATATTTTTGACGCGCACCTCTTGATGCTCGAAGACCGCGTGCTTATCGAGGAAGTCATCCGGTTCATACGCGAACAAAAAGCCAACGCCGAATTCGCCTTTCACACCGTCGCCGAACGTTACGTCAAAGTGCTGGAAGACGCGGATGACAATTATCTGCGTGAGCGCGCCGCCGACATGCGCGACCTGACCAATCGTGTGCTCGACAATCTGCTCGAAGTCAAAGACGCGTTTGATCTGCGCCATCTCACCGAGCCGTGCATTTTGGTCAGCCACGAATTGAGTCCGTCCAAGACGGCGCAGCTCGATAAAAATTTTGTTCTCGGATTCGCCACGGACATCGGCGGCAAGACTTCGCACACGGCGATCATGGCGCGGTCGCTGAACATTCCCGCCGTCGTCGGCTTGCAATCCGTCAGTCAGGAACTGGAAAGCGGCGATTACGCGCTGCTCGACGGTTACAACGGCACGCTCATCGTCAATCCTACCGACCAGACGCTGTTTGAATACGGCCAGCTCGCGAAAATCAAAGCCTCGCTCGGCGAAAAACTTCGCGAAATCAAAACGCAGCCCGCCGTCACGCTCGATGGAAAAATCATCCATCTTTCCGCGAACATCGAGGACTTCCGCTGCCGGATTGTCGCCGCTTTGCCGACCAATACAAAGTTTATCGCGAAGTTGCCGCCGCGCTGAAACCACAACCCGTTATCATCCGCACGCTGGATTTGGGCGGCGATAAATTTGCGTCGCACCTGGAACTCGCGCAGGAGATGAACCCGTTTCTCGGCTGGCGCGCGATCCGGTTTTGTCTCGCGCAGCCGGAACTGTTTCGCGCGCAACTCCGCGCCATCCTGCGCGCCAGCGCCGAGGGCAACATCAAGATGATGTATCCGATGATCTCCGGCCTCGACGAATGGAATCAGGCCAGCGCGCACGTGGAAAAATGCAAGGCCGAACTGCGCGCCGAAGGCAAACCGTTCGACGAAAACTTGGAAGTTGGCGCGATGATTGAAATTCCCTCCGCCGTGTTGATCGCCAACACGCTGGCCAAGCGCGTGAAATTTTTCAGCATCGGCAGCAACGATTTGATCCAATACGCGCTCGCCGCCGACCGCACGAACGAAAAAGTTTCTCACCTTTACGAACCGACGCATCCCGCGATCATCCGCCTGATCAAAATGACCGTGGACGCCGCGCACGCCGCCGGCATTTGGGCCGGTGTCTGCGGCGAAATCGCCGGCGATCCCATGCTCGCACCGCTGTTGATCGGACTGGGCGTGGACGAATTGAGCGCCGCGCCGCCGGTCATCGCCGAAGTAAAATACATTATTCGCCGTATCAAACTGACCGAGGCGCAGGCGCTCGCGGAATTTGCGCTGCAAAGCGAATCGCCGTCGGAAATTTTTGCGCGCTGCGTCGAAGTCGCGCGCCAAGCCGCGCCGAGTCTGTTTGAAAGCAAGGCGTGATTAACCACGAATGGACACAAATCAACACGAATGGAATTTGCTGATAACACCAAGTTGTTGCATAAAGAGGAAGTTTTTCAAATCGTTGGCGCGGCCATTGAAGTTTTGAACCAACTGGGACACGGCTTTCATGAAAAACCTTACGAGAACGCGCTCGTTATCGAATTTGGTCTTCGCAAAATTCCCTGTCGGCAACAAAACTTATTTAACCTGTCTTACAAAGGTTGCAAAGTCGGCGAATTCATTCCAGATTTAATCGCGTTTGACACTGTGATTGTGGACACAAAAACAATTGACCGCATAACCGATTTGGAGCGAGGCCAGATGCTGAATTATTTGCGCATCACAAAGCTTCGCGTCGGCGTCATATTGAATTTCAAAAAAGCCAAACTGGAATGGGAACGCCTGGTGCTTTGATTCGTGTTCATTCGTGTCCATTCGTGGTTAAAATAAAAAAATGAAAGTTATTATCCTCGCCGCCGGATATGCCACGCGCCTTTATCCGCTTACCCTCACGCAACCCAAACCGCTCCTGCCCGTCGCGGGCAAGCCGATGATCGAGCACGTCCTCGACAACCTCGCGCCCATCGCCGAGATTGACCGCGTCTACGTCGTGACCAACGCCAAGTTCGCCGGGCATTTCCAGAAATGGTCGGACAATTATCGCGCGACGAAATCGAAATTGAATTTCACCATCGTCAACGACCATTCCACCGACGACACCAACAAACTCGGCGCGATCGGCGACATCCATTACGTCCTCAAAACGCAAAACGTGGACGAAGATTTGATCGTCGTCGCCGGCGACAATTTGTTCAGCGAGAAATTGAGCGAGTTCGGAAAATTCTGCCTCGCAAAAAATGCGCCCGCGCTGGCCGTCTATGACGTGGGCAATCTTGAGGAAATCAAAAAATATAATTCCATCTCCACCGACGCGGCCGGCAAGATCACCTTCTTCGAGGAAAAACCGAAAAATCCCACGAGCACGCTGACAGGCATCGCGCTGTATTTTTATCCGAAGGCGACCATTCCGCTCATCAAGCAATACATCGCCGAGGGCAACAATCCCGACCAGCCCGGACGCCTCGTGCAATGGCTTTACCCGCGCACGGCGGTTTACACCTGGCGCGTGCCGGGCATCTGGTTCGACATCGGCTCGAAGGAAACGCTGGAAGAAGCGAACCAGATTTTTGGGAAACTTTGAGCTGGGGAAAAACTCGGCGGCTTCTCCGGCGGATTGGAAACGCAATTGATCGCGCGCGAAGGAATTAGAATTTAATTCTATGATGCCACGCAAAGTATGGATTTGGAGTGCCGCATTGGCTGCGATGCGCTTTTTTATATTTTTGGCAATCTACGCCAACCAGAGCCATGATGCACAATGGCAGCTTTCATATATTCCGTTGTGGATAATAGATTTTCCAATTTCAATCGCATATTTTGCAATTTCACTCCCAATTCCATTGGCAGAAGGAATTATTGGACCGATTTGGTGGTTTATTGTTCCTATAATTTTTTGGCTGCTCTTTCGGAAACGAAAAGTGCACCAGAAAAAGTGACTATGAAAATTTATTTCGCCGTCAGCCGGATGATTTCTCGCAGCGGCGTCTGCGGTTTGAATTTCAAGAAGCGGTCCAGTTTTTCCACGAGCGGTTTGCGGCGGCGCATGTCATCAAAGCCCGGCGCATACGCCCGGTCGTAAGGAATCAATTCGATTTTTGATTTCGAGCCGAGCGTTTTCACCACGAGCCGCGCGAGTTCGAGCATGGAAACTTCCTCCGTGCCGCCGATGTTGAAAATTTCCCCGCGCGCCTTTTTACAATCCTGCAAGCGCACGAGCGCTTCCACCACGTCGTTCACGAGGCAAAAGCAACGCGTCTGTTTGCCATCGCCGAAAACTTTGAGCGGCTCGTTTTTTTTCGCCGCCGCGATGAAGCGCGGCAAAACCATTCCGTAACGTCCGGTCTGTTTTGGCCCGACCGTGTTAAAGAGCCGCGCGATGGTGACGGGCAGTTTTTTTTCGCGCGCGTAGGCGAGCGCGAGGAATTCGTCGGTGAGCTTCGAGCAGGCGTAGCTCCAGCGCGATTGTCCGGGCGGCCCGATGAGCAGATCGTCGTCCTCGCCAAACTCCGGCTTCGCGCTCTTGCCATAAACTTCCGAGGTCGAAGTCAGCAGCAGCGGCGTGGAATTTTTCGCGGCGGCTTTCAATAAAATTTCCGTTTCGTGGAAACTGGATTCCAACACGTGCAGCGCGGATTTGACGACGAGTTCCACGCCGACGGTTGCGGCCAAATGAAAAATAAATTCTGAATTTTTTGCGAGTTGCGGCAATTCTTTGCATTCGGAAATTTTTGCGCGGACAATTTTCAATCGCGGATTTCTTTTTACCGAACGCAAATTATCCAAACTGCCGGTCGAGAAATCATCAATAACGACAACGGTTTTTCCTTCATCCAGCAATCGCTCGACCAAATGCGAGCCGATGAAGCCCGCGCCGCCGGTGACTAAAATGTGTTTCAATGTTTTCATTTGAGCGCAGCGGCAAACGCCTCGGCCAGTTTCTGACGATAATCCGCGCTTTCAATCAATTTTGCTTCCGCCGGATTCGAAAGATAGCCGCCTTCGATTAAGATGGCCGGACGTCTTTGTCCGCGCAAAACGCCGATGAACCGCGCACGGCGCACGCCGCGGTCTTCCTCGCCACTCGCGTGCAGCAAGGCGCTGTGCAATTTCACCGCGAGCTGGAGATTTTGCGAATCGTAATTGTTGTTCGGCAGATTTTCAAACCACGGGTCGGCAAAGCCGCGCGTCAAAGTTGACGGCATTCCGACGGGCGTGAGGCAGTAGGTTTCGAGGCCGGCCTGTTTTTTGTCCGGCGCGGCGGAATTGAAATGCAGGCTGATGAACAAATCCGCATGATGCGCCTCGGCGAACGCGACGCGATTGGAGAGCGAAAGATCCGCGTCGTTCGTGCGCGTGAGAAAAACTTTCCAACCGTTCGTTTCCAGCAACGGTTGGATGCGCTTCGCCCAGTCGAGCGTGAATTCTTTTTCCGGCCGTTTGTCGAGCACGCTGGCCGTGCCGGAATTCATTCCGCCGTGGCCGGGATCAATCACGATGACGCGGTTCGTGCCGAAGGCCAGCGGCGGCGTACACAGCAGCGGCTCCAGATTTTTTTTCAGGTCAAGTCCGTGCACGAAAACCTCGCCGTCAATCAATTCCGGTTCGAAACCGAGATAAATCTCCGCGCCGTTCCACGCCGCCTCGTGGCTGCCGATCGCCAGGATGATCACGCCATTGGTCGAGCTGACCGCGTAAGTCATCACCGGCGAACTGGCCAGCCAGCGCGGCTTGCCGATTTTATGTTCGGCAGCCCAGCGGTCGAGCGCCGTCCATGTTGTCACCGGCGCGACGGGCGCGGGTGTGAGGATGATCGCGGGCGCCGGATTGGATTGAACGATAACCGGCGGATTTGTTTTAACGACCGGTGCGACGGGGATGGGCTTCTGCGGCAGCGATGGTTTTTGCGCCGAGCCTTTCGCCGTCCACTCGGACGGCGGCTTTTCATCCGGCAAAGGTCCGGGCGCGGTCGCGCAGCCCGCCAGAAAAAACAGCGCGCCGAAAAAAATGATTCCGACAGTTTTGAACACGCCGCAATTGTGGGGAACGGAAAAGCGGACTCAAGCTGTTTTAAAATTTTATTGTCTCCACCCGTCATCCTCAATTTTTCCCGAGAAGGCTCGCGGAGACGCAGAGAATGCCACGGATTTTCGGGCGACTTGTTTGCGGCTGGAACTTGCGGCATGATGTGCGCAGTGAAAATTCTCGTTGCCATCACCGGCGCCACCGGCGCGCTCTACGCGCAGCGGCTGCTCGATAATTTGAATCCGCGCGAACACGAAATCCACGTCGTGTTGAGCAACTACGCGCAACAGGTCATCGCGGTGGAATTGCCGGAAGGTTTGAAACTTCCAGTTGGGGTGCAGACGCACAATCTCAAAAGCATGAACGCGCCCTTCGCCAGCGGCTCGAATCCGCCGGACGCGATGGTCGTGATTCCCTGCACGATGGGCACGATGGGCCGCATCGCGCACGGTTACAGCGAAGACGTTTTGCTGCGCGCGGCGGACGTGACGTTGAAAGAAAAGCGAAAATTAATTTTGGTGCCACGCGAAACGCCGTTGAGTTTGATCCACGTCAAAAACATGGAGCTGCTTTTGTTGGCCGGTGCAATCATTCTTCCCGCAAATCCGAGTTTTTATTCCGGCGCGAATTCCGTGGTGCAAATCGTGGACACCGTCGTCGCGCGCGTGCTGGATCACATTGGCATTCCAAACAAGCTCGCGCCGCGCTGGGCGGACGAGAAAGAATAAATTTTGCCACAGAGACACAGAGTTCGGATTTTTTTTCTCAGTGCGCTCTGTGCCTCTGTGGCCAATCCAAAAATGTTTTCTATAATTCAAAGATGGGGTTCGTTCGTTCGATTTTCGCACACGGTTTTTGCGCTGCCGTTCGCGCTGGCGGCGATGCTCGTGGCCGCGCGCGATAATCGCGGCTGGCCGGGCTGGAAAATTTTCGGGCTGATTCTCGTGGCGATGGTCTGTGCGAGAACTTGTGCAATGGCCTTCAACCGCATCGTTGACCGTAAATTCGACGCGCTCAATCCGCGCACGGCGAAACGGCATTTGCCAAGCGGAGAAATTTCTTTGGCGAGCGCAATTTTACTTTGTGCGATTTCAGCGGCGGGATTGATTGCCACCAGCTATTTTCTGAATCCGCTTTGTTTTTATCTTTCGCCCGTTGCGCTCGCGCTGGTTTGTTTTTATTCGCTGACGAAACGGTTCACGGATTACACGCACGTTTTTCTTGGGCTCGCGCTCGCGCTCGCGCCTGTCGGCGCTTGGCTCGCAGTTAAAGGCGCGAACGTTTCCATTTCAGAAATTTTGGAAATGACAACTCTCGCCGCCGCCGTGATTTTATGGCTCGTTGGTTTTGACATTATTTATGCGCTGCAAGATTACGAGTTCGATAAATCGCACGGATTGCGCTCGCTCGTCGTCGCCTGGGGACCGCAAAATGCGCTGGCCGCCGCGTTTCTCGCGCACATGGTGATGTGCGGATTGCTCTTCGCGTTCGGAATGCTTTGCCATTTTCACTTTGCGTATATGATCGGCTGGCTGCTCATCGTCGGCTGTCTCGTGCTGGAACATTGGATCGCGCGCCGCCGCAGTTTGAACTGGATCAACCTCGCGTTCTTCCGCCTCAACGCGCTTGTCGGCGCGGTTTTTCTGATTGTCGTCGCGGCGGAAGTTATTTTTCAAGGCGGTTTCAAGTTGCATTGAATTCAACGGGTGTTTGCTTTAATCTGAAGACGATGAATTTTTTCATTCAACGCAGTGAACTGCGCGACATTTACGACAAGGTTGTCGCGGGCGAGCGCATTTCCGAGGCCGATGCGTTGCGGCTGTTTGAGTCGAAGGATTTGAATGCACTTGGCGCGATTGCAGATTTTGTCCGGCAAAAAAAAGTTGGCAACCGCGCCAGCTTCATCATCAATCGCTACATCAACTACTCGAATTATTGCATTTTGTCGTGCCAGTTCTGCTCGTTCGCGCGCAAGAAGCGCGACGCCGATGGCTTCCAATTGTCCGTCGAGGAGATTGTCGCGAAGGCGCGCGAGGCGTTGAAGATCGGGATTACGGAATTGCACATCGTCGGCGGATTGCATCCGTCGCTGCCATTCAGTTATTACACGGACATGCTGCGCGCATTGAAAAATCTCGATTCGCGTTTGCAGCTAAAATGTTTCACCGCGATTGAAATTTTGCACCTCGCGTGGCTCGCGAAAAAATCCGTCGAGCAGACGCTGATTGAATTGAAGGAAGCCGGCCTCGCGTCGCTCACCGGCGGCGGCGCGGAAATTTTCCGCAAAGAAGTCCGTTCGCAGATCGCCAAAGGAAAAGAATCCGCCGAGGAATATCTGGACGTGCATCGCACCTGGCACAAGCTCGGCCAGCGCAGCACGTGCACGATGCTATACGGCCACGTCGAAACGCTCGCCGACCGCGTGGATCATCTGCGGCAATTGCGCGCGTTGCAGGACGAGACGCACGGCTTCACCGCGCTGATCCCGCTCGCGTATCAGCCGGAGGACAACGACATTCCCGTCGCGCATCCGCCGACCGGATTCGATTCGCTGCGCACCATCGCCGTCAGCCGCATCTATCTCGATAATTTTCCGCACATCACTGCGTATTGGGTCGGCCTCGGCCTGAAACTCGCGCAAGTCGCGTTGAGCTACGGCGCGGACGACATCCACGGCACGATCATCGAGGAACATATTTTCCACATGGCCGGCGCGACCTCGCCGCAATTGCAGACCGAGGCGGAAATGATCAAAGCCATCCGCGAAGCCGGCCGCACGCCGGTGCAACGGAATACTTTTTACGAACCGATTAAGATTCTCGCGGACACCAATCAAGCTGATGGCAATCCGAATGAAAATTCCGCGCGCTCGAAAATGCTGGAAGAAAATCTGGCGACGGCGTGACGACTCGCGTTTGTTAGCCGTGCCAGCACGCGAGCGAAGGAACAATTTTCATTCCTCAAACAACGCCTGCGCAAACTGCTTCGCGTCGAAGGGCTGCAAGTCGTCCGGCTGCTCGCCAAGACCAATAAATTTTATCGGCAAATTTAATTCCTTCTGGATCGCCACGACCATCCCGCCTTTGCTCGTGCCGTCGAGCTTGGTCACGACGAGGCCGGTCAGCGGCACGATCTTGTTGAACTCGCGCGCCTGGTTCAGCGCGTTCATGCCGGTCGTCGCGTCGAGCACGAGCAACACTTCGTGCGGCGCACCGGGCAGTTGCTTGCCGATGACGCGATGCAATTTCTGCAATTCTTGCATCAAGTTGTGCTTCGTGTGCAAACGTCCCGCCGTGTCAATGAACAGGTAATCCGCCGAGCGCGCCTGCGCGGCGGTCACGGCGTCGTGCGCGACGGACGCCGCGTCCGCGCCGTAAGCGCTGGCGATGACTTCGATCTTCAACCGCGCGCCCCAGAGTTTCAACTGTTCGATCGCCGCCGCGCGAAACGTGTCGCACGCGGCGAGCAGCGCGGTTTTTTTCTGCGACTGGATGAAATGCGCGAGCTTCGCGCTCGTCGTCGTCTTGCCCGTGCCGTTCACGCCGACGATGGAAACAATCGTCGGGCCGCTCGGCGCTTTCACCAATCCGTTTTTATTCATTGAAAGACTTTTTTCAATCTCGCCGCGCGCAATCGCCAGAAAATCCAGGCCCGCGCCGCCCTGCGATTCATAATTCTTTTTGACGGCGGAAATGATTTGTTCCGTCATCGCCATGCCCAGATCAGCGGCGATGAGCGCGGCTTCGAGTTCTTCAATCGAGTCCGCCGTCAGCTTCGGCGAGCGCGTGACGATGCGTTTGATTTCGTGAACGAGCTTGCCGTGCGTCTTGGCGAGGCCGGCTTTGAATTTGTCAAAAAGTCCCATGAGATTTTAACCACGGATGGACACGGATGGACACGGATAAAAAAACCAAACGCAGAGACGCAGAGAACGCGGAGAAACGCGGAGCAAAAAAAATCTCTGCGCCTCTTTGCGGTCTCTGCGCCTCTGCGTTTCGCCCCATCCGTGTTTATCTGTGTGCATCCGTGGTTGATAATTTTTTTTCTGCAATTTTCGCCTTCATCTTTTCAACGTATTCGTAAGGCAATTTCACCGTGCCGATGAGCGGTTTGTTTTTGCTGAAACCGTGGCAATCGCTGCCGCCGGTCACGAGCAGATTATATTTTTCCGCGATCTGCAGATAACGCTCCGAAGTCGCCGTCGAATGTTTCGTGTGAAAACATTCGATGCCGTCCATGCCCGCATCCACGAGCGCGGGAATGATTTCGTCCGTGCGGTTCAAACCCGGATGCGCCATCACCGCGAGTCCACCCGCCTGATGAATCAGTTCCATGCCTTCCAGCGCGGACATTTTTGCTTTCGGCACCCACGCGGGCCGGCCTTTTTTCAAAAACCGCTCGAACGCCTCGTCAAGGTTCGCGACCAGTCCTGCCTTCACCAGCGCGCGCGCGACGTGCGGGCGTCCGGGCGATTTGCAATTCGCCAGCGCGAAAACCGTTTCCGCCGTGAGCGGCACGCCGAGTTTGTTGATGGCCGCGACCATTTTGTGAATGCGGTTTTGCCGGACAATTTGAAATTTAGAAATTTCCGCCAACAATTTTTCGTTGTGCGTGTCGAGAAAATAACCGAGCAGATGCAGTTCCGTGTCGCCAAGTTCAGCGGTGAGTTCCGTGCCGGGAATGAATTCAATCCCCGCCGCGTCGCACGCCACGGCCATGCGCGCGCAGCCTTCGACCGAATCGTGATCCGTCAACGCCATCGCCGCGAAGCCGAGCCGCGCGCCGTGACCAGCAAGTTCTTCCGGCGAAAAAGTTCCGTCGGAAAAAAACGTGTGCAAATGTAAATCGGCAAACTTCATTTTACCTCGCGCGCCGGACGGAGAATTTCGCCGCGAATTTTGTCCAGAATTCCGTTCACAAATTTCCCGCTGTCCTGTGTGGAAAATTTTTTCGCAATGTCCACGGCTTCGTTGATGCTGACGATGGGCGGGATGTCCTCGCGATGCAGCATTTCAAAAATCGCGAGTCGCATGATGTTTCGATCCACGGCAGCGATGCGATGGAAATCCCAGTTCTTCGCGTGGCTCTTGATCTTTGCGTCAATCGCGTCGCGATGCTCCAGCGTGCCGCGAATCAACGGCTCGGCGAACAGGCGCGTCTCGGCTTCCTCGGTTGTGGGCGGCGGCAATTCAAATTTTTCGCCCCAATGCGACGCGCCCTTTTCGTCCTCGATGGCGGCGGCACGCTGCGAATTCCAGAACTGCGCCAGCTCGAGCTCGAGATTTTCCGGCGGGTTCAGGTCGTGCTGAAATAGAAATTGCACCGCGCGTTCGCGCGCTTCGCGTCGTTTGCCCATGAAAACACTTTACAGAAGGCAACGAAGAAAACGGAGGAAAATTTTAACTTTGTTGCCTTTGTTTGCTTCTGTAAAAAATTTTCGTTAAAATTTAGAGCATGAAAGTTGGCAAATTACTGCACACGCGCTACCGCGTGAATGATCTTGAACGCACGGTGAAATTTTACCGCGACATCCTCGGCCTCGAAGAATCGCGCCGGCACAAATCGCCGCGCGGCTCGGAACTGGTTTTCCTCAAAACACCAGGCAGCGAGGAAGAGATTGAAATCTGTTTTTTGCCCGGCAGCGAACCGGTCAAAGTCCAGCCCGACCTCACGCATCTCGCGTTCGCGGTGGACAGCCTTGATGAATTTGCCAAACACCTCGCGAAGCACGGCCTGAAATTTTCCGACGGCCCGACGCCCAGCGGCAGCGGCACGATCGCTTTCATTGACGCGCCCGAAGGCTACGAAATCGAATTGATTCAGAAAAAACTGTAGCGACGGTCTGTGACCGTCGTCGGCGCTCACAGAGCGCCGCTACAACCAAAACTCAAAATTATTTTAGCATGAGCGTTTTAATTGTCGGCACCACCGCACTCGATTCCATCAAAACACCAACGGCGGAAAATCCGCGACTGCTCGGCGGCTCGGCCAGCCACGCGGCGGTCGCGGCCAGTTTTTTCTCGCCGGTGAAACTCGTCGGCGGCGTCGGCGAAGATTTTCCGAAGAAATACATCGAGCTTTATCGCCGTCACAAAATTGATCTCGAAGGTCTGCAAACGTTGCCCGGCAAAACATTTCATTGGTCGGGGGAATACGAATTGAACATGAACAACCGCCGCACGTTGCTGACCGAACTCGGCGTGATCGAAACTTTTTCGCCGGTGCTGCCCGCGTCGTATCAAAATTCCCAGTTCGTCCTGCTCGGCAACATCGCGCCGGCGCTCCAGCATCGCGTGCTCGACCAGATGAAGAAGCCGAAGTTCGTCGTGGCCGACTCGATGGACTTGTGGCTGAACATCGCGCTCGACGATTTGCTGAAACTCCTGCCGCGCATTGACGGCTTCGTGCTGAACGACAGCGAGGCGCACCAGCTCACGAAGGAAGACAACGTTTTCGCCGCGCTGAAAAAAATCCACGCGCTCGGCCCGAAATACGTCATCATCAAAAAAGGTTCGCACGGCTCGGTCTTGTCCGGGCCGAAGGGATTTTTCATCTGCCCGGCATATCCGTTGCACCAGGTCGTTGACCCGACCGGCGCGGGCGATTCGTTCGTCGGCGGCATGATGGGATTTTTGGCGACGGCCAGGGGCGCGATTGACGCGAACATCCGGCGCGCGATGATTTACGGCAGCGTCACCGCGTCGTTCTGCTGCGAAGGTTTCGGCCTGACGCGCACGACCAAAATCAAACGCGCCGACATCGAAAAGCGCGTGAAGGAACTGGAAAAGCTGACGAAGTTTTAGACTATACAAAAAAATGCCGGTAAAACTCATTACTTCCGATGCAAAGGTGGTTTTCGAGAAATTCATTTCTGAATCCGAAAAAGCCTATGTAAGCGCCCATCTTTCGTCTTACAAAAAAACTCGTGAATCGGCGGGGCGAATTCAAAGCGACCACTTTCAAGTCAAGGAATTATTAGCGAATTTACCTTGGAACGAGGCAGACATTGTTCCAACTACAATTAAAAATCCAAGCGGAAGTGTTGCAGGCGATTGGAATGGCTGTAAATTGGCAAACATAAAAATCCGAGGAAAATTATTTTTATTCAAGAATGCTTTGTTTGACGTTACTGGCCTTCATTCGGAAGAGGAAGCTAGACTCGCCGTTTTGAAAAAACACCAAACCGAGCGTAGTGAAATTGATTTTTTGAAATCTCGCTTTGATGAATCCTCAGAAAAATCTGAAACAGGAAGAGAACATATTCCAGAGCGAATCAGGAATGAAGTCTGGCGCCGCGATGGTGGCAAATGTGTGCAGTGTGGTTCGGTTTACAAGTTGGAATTCGACCACATGGTTCCCGTTGCCGCAGGCGGCAGCAATACAGCAAGAAATCTTCAGATTCTATGCGAGCCATGCAATAGGCGAAAAAGTGATCGTATCGGTTAAATAACTTTACAAGCTTTGCTGTGTCGTTGGTCGGCCGTTTGCAATCCAAG
>CAXUBD010000048.1:0-2255 GCA_964249225.1 uncultured Verrucomicrobiota bacterium
TCCTTGTATTTTTCCTTGAGCGCAGCCACTTCCGGCGCGAGCGCCTGCATCCGTTTCATCGAACGCGTGCTCGCCGCCGTCAACGGCCAGAAAATCAACTTGATGATCACCGTGATCAACACAATGACCAAGCCGTAGCCCAACGTCGTCACGTCATGGAGCCAGTTCATCGCCAGCAACAATGCCTTCGCAAAAAAACCGAAAAATCCGAACTGCATGATGAGGTCGGCGTGATTTTGAAATTCCTCGCCGATGACGGCCAGCGTCCGATATTCCTTCGGCCCGGCGAACAAAACGATTTGCCGCTCGACCGACGAATTGGCCGTCAACGTCTGCGCCGGATAAACAAGCGCCGTTTGCACGCCTTGCGGCAACGGCGCGCCCGGCAATTGTTGGATGTTTGCGAACGCTGGCAATACGACTGACCGCGCGACGATTTGCTCCGCCGGTTCATTCGTGCGCGTCATCGCCATCAGCGCAAAAAACTGGTTGTGCGCCGCCGCCCAGACGACGTTGGTCGCGCCGCCGCGATATTCCGTGCGCGGCGCGCCGCGCATGCAAGAAAAACCCGCGCCTGAAAACCACGAGACCGGGCTGTCGTTCACGCTCGCCCCGTTATACCACATCGCGCCTTCGGCCTGGCTGTTGTCGTCTACGTCCATCGGCGTCGCCGTGCCGACGACGAATTCCTGCGCCGGCAGCGCGAGCGGCTGGCCGGAAACATTTTCCAAACGCACGCTCGTGTTGATCAGATAATTCGAGCCGACATGAAATTCCTTCACGATCTGCAAACCGTTCGCGAACGCTTTTTCCGCGCGCACGCCATCGGCCGTTTGGGTCAAAGTAAAATTGCCGTCGCCAACCAAACTGGCATCGCCTAGAACCGCGAGCACGGGCACGGACGCGCCCGCGTTCAACGTGGCCACGCCATTCGTCGCGCTGGCGTTTTGTTTTTTCCAGCGCGCGGAAATGGTCGCGGGATAATTCAACAGTTCAACCTGTTTCAATCCGCCACCGCGTGACGTGAAGGTGTAACGCGCCTGCGCGTTCGCCAGCACGATGATTTTTTCCGGCGCGTTCGTGTCGAAAGAAATGTTCGGAACCGTGGTGGGTGTGGGCGTGGACGAGGCGGTGTTTGAAGCAGTCATTTGGCTTTGCGCCAACGCGACCGCGTTGGTGGCCGCATAACGCTGCTGCGCTTGCACGGCAACCTTGTTTTGCTCGTAAAACCAAAATCCGAGCAACAAGGCGCAAAGTGTGACAACTGCAATTCCAGTGCGATCCATGAAAATTAGTGAATGTGTTTTGGTGAAATTCCGAATCCTGAATTCCGAATCCTGAATGCTTTTTCCGGCACCGGGTCGTGGCCGCAATCGCCCCACGGATGGCAACGGCAAATGCGTCTGGCCGCCAGCGCGCCGCCGGTGAGCGTGCCACGCGTGCGAATGGCTTCAACGGCATATTGCGAACACGTCGGCGTGAAACGGCAGCCGGCGGTCGGGCCGAATAAAAAAATCTGAGCGGGTGAAATCGTCCAGCGATAAATGCGGATTGCGAAAATTAAAATCGTAGCGGCGGTCGGCAGACCGCCGGATTTGAAAAAAAGAGAATGCCGCTTTCTACCGAAAGCCGCTACGACTGTTTTGGGCAAACCTCTCATTTTAATTTTTCAACAAACCTGCGCGATTCAGAACCGCCACAAAATCTTTTTCGACTTCGGCGAAACTTTTTCCGGCGATGGAATTCCTGGCGACCAGGACGATTTCGACCGGCGCGGAAAATTCATTTTGATGCTGCCGGAAACTTTCGCGCAGCAACCGTCTGGCGCGGCTGCGTTGCACGGCGCCGCCGAGGCGTTTGCTCGTGACGACGCCTAATTTCGGTTGCGCGCCGGCGGGCAGTGGCTGCCAGTTGGCGATGAGACAGCCGAGCGCGAGGCGCCGGCCTTGCTGCCGGAGACGCGCGAAATCGCGGCTTTGCGCGAGGCGCGCGGAGCGGCCCAGGCGCAGGCGTTTCGGCGGCGCGGCGTTCACGAGATCAAACCGGCGTCAGGCGTTTGCGGCCGTTTCGGCGGCGGTTGGCGAGCGTGGCCTTGCCGCTTTTGCTGGAATTGCGGTTGAGAAATCCGTGCTGCCGTTTGCGGCGGATTTTTGACGGTTGATACTGGCGTTTCATAAATTCAAATTCGCTTTGATTCCGCGTGGAATAATTCCATTGACGGAGCGGCGCAGGGTAGCAATGATACGCTTCGTGTC
>CAXUBD010000048.1:2306-13374 GCA_964249225.1 uncultured Verrucomicrobiota bacterium
GTATTCGACTCGCGCAGGGCCGCGACATAACCCGTGAAATCAATGCCGTAATGTTTCAGGTCAGGCAACGTCTCTGGTTTGAACGGATCGAAAGGCTGCCAGAAATGCGAACGAATCGTCGGATCCATAAAAACTTCCGAACAAATAAGGCTGTTGATTTTCGGACTTGGCGACAGTGCCACGCTTAAGCAGGGCCATGACCAGTCGAAACGCCCGCCGATGGCGTCCGGGTATAATTCGCGGCCGAGCATGCCGTCCGTCGCGAGGACGGTGCTGTGCAGCGGCACGATGCCGTGCTTGGCCGCGAGGATTTCGCGCATCCAGACGACATCGCGATACCAGAGGCTGGCACAGCAAAGGTGCCACAGCGATTGGGCGATCAGAATAGACGCAGTAAAATTGATGAGGACTGGTCGCCGCTTCGCCAGCCAGGCCGGATGGAAAGCTAGAATCAAACCGACCGGAAACAGCGCCAGCGGCACAAACAAATTCATCGCGCGGTGATCGTATTGCACGCCGGTGTCCAATTGGTTTGGCAACAGCAGCGGCCAGCAACCCCAGACCAGCACCGCAGCCGCAGCCAGAAAAAATCCCGCGCGACTGCCAACGAGATTCCTAAACTTTTTTGAAATCGTTGCCACGCCAGCGGCCGCTCCCCAAGCCACTGTCCAGCCCACCGTCCAGCCGGGATGTCGTAACATAACCCAAGTGCCATTTTTGAAACCGGCGAGGTTGGCCGGAATTTCTGGCATCAGTAAAGAGAAGATGCCGTTCAGGATGCTCGTCAAAAACAGGCCGGCGACCGCCAGAAAAATCACGGCGGCGGTGTTTTGCCGTTCTCTTTTTTCTGCCAAGGCACGCCACAACGATAGTCCCATCAGCGGGGCGCAAAGGAAAGTTTGCGATTCGTAGGCGAATTGCAGGCCGGCGGCCATAGCCAAAAGAATCAGCGCCGCGCCAGTTTTCAATGGCCGGGCAAACAGCAGAACAAAAAGCGCCGGCCAGAACAGCGCATGCGCGAGACAGTGCTGCCCGCAGGGCATATACGCACCGTTCAAATAACCGGCGGCGCAACCCACGACTGCCAGCCAGAAATTTTCCCGCGAAATCCATCGACATAACAGCAGCGCCAGCGGCCACGGCAAAAAAAGTCCCAGTCCGTAGACAAAACGCAGTGCTGGAAGTCTGGTCACACCGAGTTTGAGCGCCGCCACCAGCGGGAACTGGTAAATGTCAAAAGCGAAATGACGCGACCACCAAAACGATACAAAGTTCTGCGCTGCCAGCACCCGCAGAAATTCGTGCGCGCCATCGGCGTAAAGGCAAAAATCCGTGGCCAGCGCCGCCAAAACCCAAACCGCAAAAACACCCACAGCCACCGGCAGCCAACTGCGCTCGGTGTTTGGAGAGCCCTTTGCCGGAGCCGTATTCATTTCACATTCAACTCGCGCTGAATGCGAAATTTGTCAATGCGTTTGCGCAGCGTCGCGCGCGTGATGCCGAGCAGTTTCGCGGCGTGCACCTGGTTGTCGTTCGTCTCCTTGAGCGCCTGGATCACAAGCTCGCGTTCGACGGCGGGAATGATTTTCAATTTAGGATCGCGCTTGGCCCATTGGAATAATTGACGCGCGAGCGCGGCGGCATCCGTGCCCGCCGCTTCACTGGCAACGCCCGTTGTCGAAGAAATGCTCCCGCCAGTCGCGCTGCCTCCGGAAATTTCCGGCGGCAGATCGCTCAACAAAATCGCGTCGCTTTTAGACATGACGTGCGCGCGGCGGATGGCGTTCTCCAGTTCGCGCACATTACCGGGCCAGTGATATTTTTCGAGCGCCTTGGTGACGCTGGCGGCGACGGATTTGGGCGGGCGCGATTGTTCGCGCGCGAGTTTTTTCAGGAAATAATTCACGAGCAGCGGAATGTCCTCGCGCCGGTCGCGCAACGGCGGGATGTGGATGCGCACGACGTTGAGCCGGTAAAACAAATCTTCGCGGAATTGTTTCGCGGCGACGGCGGCTTCGAGCGGCTTGTTCGTCGCGGCGATGACGCGCACGTCCACTTGGATCGGTTGATTGCCGCCGACGCGCTCGAACGTGCCGTTTTGCAAAACGCGCAAAATTTTCGTCTGCGTGGGCGGCGTCATGTCGCCGATTTCGTCGAGAAAAATCGTCCCTTTATTGCATTGCTCGAATTTGCCGATGCGTTGCAAGGTCGCGCCGGTAAATGCGCCGCGTTCGTGGCCAAAAAGTTCGCTTTCCAAAAGTTGTTCGGGAATCGCGGCGCAATTGACGGCGAGAAACGGCTGCGTGCTGCGTTCGCTGTGATGATAAATCGCGCGGGCGACGAGTTCCTTGCCGGTGCCGCTTTCGCCGGTGACCAGGGCGGTGGCGTCGCTCGCGGCCACTTGTCCGATCAATTTAAAAACCTGCTGCATCGGTTCGCTGCGCCCGACGATGCCCAGTTCGTAATCTTCCGATTCGAGCAACGGTTGATACGACACGACTTGTTTCATGTCGCGCGCGGCCTTGAGCGCGTTGCCGACGATTTCCTTGAGCTTCGCGATGTCGAACGGCTTGAGCAGATAATCGTAGGCGCCGAGTTTCATCGCCTCGATGGTCGTCTGCGTCGTGCCATAGGCGGTCATCAAAATGACGAGCAGCTTGGTGTCGCTGGCGCGGATTTTGCGGAGCGTTTCCAAGCCGTTCATGCCGCCCATGCGGATGTCCATCAGCACGAGGTCGGGTTTGAGTTTGGGAATCAACTTCAATCCTTCTTCGCCGCTGGCGGCGGTCGAGACTTGGATTTCCGGCGAATCAAAAATCCGCTGGATCGAATATCGCACGTCTTCTTCGTCGTCAATCAACAACAGCTTGCTCATTTTGAACGAGCATAAATGTTTTTGGCCGGACGGATAGCGAATTTTGCGACGCAAAAAACGGGATTGACTGTTTGACCTGACCTGCGCCGTGACCTAGACTCGTCGTCCATTTTGTTTTGAACATGAAAATCATCATTTGCGATCCCATCTCGCCCAAAGGCATCGCGCTGCTGCAACAGCGTCCGGAATTCCAAGTCGTCGTCCTGCCGAAACGTTTGTCGGAGGCGGAATTGATCCCGCTCGTGGCCGATGCGACCGCGCTGGTCGTCCGTTCGGAAACGAAGGTCACCAAAAAAATCATCGAGGCGGCGAAGCAGTTGCGCGTCGTCGGCCGCGCCGGCGTGGGCGTGGACAACGTGGACGTAGAAGCCGCCACGCAGCACGGCATCGTGGTGATGAACACGCCCGGCGGCAACACGATCACGACGGCGGAATTGAGCTTCGCCATGCTGCTCTCGCTGGCGCGGAAAGTGCCGCAGGCGCACGCGACGATGGTTGCCGGAAAATGGGACCGGAAATTATTTCAAGGCGTCGAGCTTCAAGGCAAGACGCTCGGCGTGCTGGGTTTTGGCCGGATCGGAACGGAAGTCGCCAAGCGCGCCATCGCGTTCGGCATGCGCGTCGTGGCTTACGATCCATATTTGACCGAAGACCGCGCGAAGGCGATCGGCGCGGAGTTCGCGGCGGATTTGGACGCGGTTTATCGCGTCGCCGATTTTATTACCGTGCATTTGCCGGTCACGCCGGAAACGAAACATCTGCTGAACGCCGCTGCGTTTGCGAAAATGAAACCGGGCGTGAAAATCATCAACTGCGCGCGCGGCGAAATTATTTCCGAGCCGGATTTGATTGCCGCGCTGGAATCGAACAAAGTCGCCGGCGCCGCGCTGGATGTTTTTGCCGTCGAGCCGTTGCCCGCCGACCATCCGTATCGCAAGCAGGCGAATTTGATTTTGACGCCGCACCTCGGCGCGAGCACGGAAGAAGCGCAGGAAAAATGCGGCATTGAAGTCGCCGAAGTCATCGCGGGTTATTTGCTCACGGGCGAAGTTCGCAACGCGGTGAATCTGCCATATCTCGACGCGAAAACTTACGAGCAGGTCAAACCGTATCTGCCGCTCGGCGAAGCGATCGGAAAATTGCTCGCGCAACTTTCGCCCGCGACGGCGGATCGCATTTACATCACTTACGGCGGCAACGCGCGGCAGTTGCCGAACATTGATCCGGTCACGCGCGCGATTTTGCGCGGCTTTTTGGCGAGCAGCAATTTGAAGGACGTGAACAACGTGAACGTCCGCGCCGCCGCGGCGAGCATCGGCATCACCGTCGAGGAAAAAAAATCGGACGAGCCGGTCACGTTCAACGAATGGGTTCACGTCCAGCTTTTCAGCGGCGCCAAGAAATTGATTTCGGCGGGCGGAACTTTTTTTGGTTCGCCGAACAATCCGCGCATTGTGCGCTTGTTCAGCCAGTCGGTTGAAATTCCGGTCGCGGGAACTTTATTGCTGTTGAACAACAAAGATCGTCCGGGCATCGTCGGCCATCTCGGCACGCTGCTGGCGAAGCATAAAGTGAACATCGCGAGCATGAGCTTGAGCCGTGACACGGCGGGCGGGCTGGCGTTGACGGTGTTGAGCCTGGACAGCGCGCCGCCGCAGTCGGTGATGGATGAACTGCAAAAAGACGCTGACATCAGCAATGTGAAAGTGGTAAGCTTGTGATTCTGTGAATCTGTTTTTGAACCGAAACGAAATTTGAACGTCCAATTGACCAAATGAAATTAAAATTATTCCTTTCCGCCGCGCTGGCTGCCGGCATGATTTCCGCACAGGCCGCAACTGAAAACGCCGCGCCTGCCGCCGGCACTAATTCTTCCACGGATGCGATGACGGCGCTGTTCGGCGATCCGGTTATTGCCCAGGGCAAAGGTTTTGAGATCAAGCGCAGCGAACTGGATCAAGTGATGAGCGGCGCCAAGGCGAACGCCGCCGCGCAAGGCCAGCAGCTTCCCCCCGACTTTCAGATCCAGATTCTCAACCAGTTGATTTACATCCAGCTCTTGCAGCAAAAGGCCACGGACGCCGACCGGGCGGCGGGCCAGAAAGATGCGGACCTGCAATTCACGAATATTTTGAAGCACTTCGGTTCGCCCGAGGCGTTGGAACGTCAGTTGACCGCGGTGGGCATGACGGTGCAGCAATTGCGCGCCAAGGCAGTGCAGGAAGCGGTGGCCAAGGCGGCGTTGCGCCGGGAATTGAATATTTCCACGACGGATGCCGAGGCCATGGATTATTACACCAATCATCCGTCTGAATTTGAATCGCCGGAAACCGTCCATGTACGCCATATCCTGCTCTTGACGATGGATCCCGCCACGCGCGCCCCGCTGTCTGCCGACCAGGTCGCGGCCAAGCGCAAATCCATTGACAATCTTCTCAAGCGCGTGAAAGCCGGCGAAGATTTTGCGACGCTTGCCACGCAATATTCCGAAGATCCCGGCTCCAAGGACAATGGCGGTGAACTGCCCGCCTTTCCGCACGGCCAGATGGTGCCGGAATTCGAAGCGGCGGCATTCGCGCTGGCGACCAATCAGGTCAGCGATGTCATCACCACCGCCTACGGCTTTCACATCATCAAGGTGCTTGATAAATCACCGGCCAAGAAAAACACGCTCGACACCGTGCTTGACGATATCAACCATACTACCGTGGCGGACGCGCTCAAAGACGTGCTGACCCGGCAAAAAGTCGCCAAGGCCGCGCCGGCCTACGTCGAGAAATTGAAAAAAGAAAACAGCGTCGAGATACTTGACCCGAACCTCAAAGCCTTGCAAGCCGCCATGACCAATGCTCCGGCCGCGTTGCCGGACAAATGACAAGAGCTTGCCAAAAGCAGCGGCTGCGGCCATCTTGAGAGCGTTATGAAAATGAAGATTGGAATTGTGGTGCTGGCCGTGATATGCGTCGCCCTGACCATCGCCCTGTTCGCGACCAAAAAACAGGCCGATGACCAGCGCAAAACCGACGCCGATCACATCCTTGATTTTTCAAATCAACTGGTCACCGCCAGCGAAAATCTTGACGATCTGCGCCAGGTCAACCTCAAACTGACCAACGACCTCGCCATGACCCAGCAACAGTCGGTGCAGCTTTCCAACAGCTTTGCCGAAGCCACGGGCGCGCTCTCGAATTCCCTGGCCAGTGCCAAGGCCGCGCAGGATCAGATCGCCAATTTGAACGGTCGCATTGCCGATCTGGAGGCGCAAAACCAGGTGCTCGATCAGCGCGCCGCCGAGTTGACCAACACCATCGCTTCCCTCAGCGCGCAGATCTCCGACACCACGAAAAAACTTGTCACTTCCGAGACGAACAATATTTTCCTCGAAAAAGAATTGCAGGACCAGATGGCCAAAAAAGCCGAGCTAGAACGCAAGTTCAACGACATTGACGAAGTCCGCGCCCAAGTCAAAAAACTGCACACCGAATTGTTCGTCGCCCGCCGCCTCCAATTCATGCGCTCCGGCATTACCGACCAGAAAGGCGCGCAACTGCTCGTGCAGCGCCTCGTGCTCACCAATTCCTCATCCGCCAAAGTGCCGCCGCATTACGATCTCAACGTCGAAGTAGGCTCCGACGGCTCCGTCCATGTCATCACCCCCCAAACCAACGCGCCCGCCGCTCCGACCAATTCGCCGGCAAAATAAAATGCCCGCAGCGGGAAAATGTTCGCCGCTTGCCGATGCCCACCTACGAATACATTTGCGAGAAATGCGGCCACGAGTTTGAAGTGGCCCGATCCATGTCCGCCAAACCCCTGTTGGTTTGTCCCAAGGAACTTTGCCCCCGCAAAAAATGGGGCCGCGGCAAGGTGAAGAAAAAAATCAGCAGCGGCGCGGGACTGCTCTTCAAGGGCAGCGGTTTTTACATCACCGACTACCGCAGCGCTAAATACCAGGACGCGGCCAAAAAAGATTCCGCGCCCGCAAAATCCCCCGAGCCAAAAACGGAAACCAAACCAGCGCCGGCGAAATCCGCGCCCAAGGCGGAGAAAAAATGAAGCCGGCGTTGCATCGCTGTTCTGCCCTCCCGGTTTCCCGATTTTCCGATTTCCCGATTCAACGCCTGCTCATTTTTTGCGCGTTGATTTTTCCGCTCGCCGCCCGCGCGCAATTTACGCCCGTCGGGTTGAATCTCACGCACAGCGTCTCCGGCCAGTTCATAATCATGGGCCTGCCCGCGCCGTCGCACCTGTCGCAATCGCCCGCCAACGCCGCCGACACCAACCTCGTGCGGCTCGAACCGGCGCTGCTATCTGTCTCCGCCGAACGCATCAGGGAATCGCTCGGGCGCGCACTCGAAATCAAGCCCGGTTCGCCGTGGCGCGGGAAAATTTTTCTCGCGCTGCATCCGGCGCAATCCCTCGACGAACCCGTCATGATCATTTCACGCGCCGCCGCCGGCGGCTGGGAATATCAAGTCCAGTTGCCGGACATTCTGCCGCAGCCCCGCTTCGCGCGCGCGCTGACCGGCGTGTTGCTGCTGGAATTCGCCAACCGAAACGCCCGCGACCATTCAGCGGAAATTCCCGCGTGGCTCATTGACGGCCTTTCCCGGAAATTGCTCGCCGATGATCTGGTAGAAATGGTCCTGTCCTCGCCGGACAAAATCGTGAACGGCCTCGCGCAAAACCGGACGGTCGAAACGCAGCATCCTCGCGATCCGCTCGCCGCCCCCCGCCGCGTGCTGCAAAATAATTCCGCGCTGACATTTGAACAGTTGACCTGGCCGACGGAAGCGCAAATGAACGGTGACGACGACGGCGTCTATCGCGCCAGCGCCCAGGTTTTTGTCAGCGCCCTGCTCGGTCTAAAAAACGGCCCCGACCATTTGCGTGCGATGCTGGCGAACCTGCCCGATAGTTACAACTGGCAGACGACGTTCCATAATGCGTTCGCGGAAAATTTTCCGCGTCCGCTCGACCTGGAAAAATGGTGGGCGCTGCAAATCGTCGGCTTTGCCGCCCGTGATCCCGGCCCGCATTGGACACCCGCCGTCAGCCGTGAACGCCTCGCCGCCATCTTAAGCGTGCCGGTCGAAATTCGTTCAGCCTCAAATGCGTTGCCCGAACGCGCGGAAATTCCGTTGCAGGCCGTCCTCCGCAATTTTGACCCGCCGCAGCAGACGATGATTTTGCAGACCCGATTGCGCGACCTGGAAATCGCGCAGTTCCGCATGGCACCCTCGCTCGCGGCCATGGCGGAAGGCTATCGCAAAGTGCTCGCCGATTTTTTGGGCGAACACAAATCCGCCGCCCTCTCGAGCGTCCGAACCGGCCGCGCCCCCGTCCACTCCCAACGCATTGGCACGCACGCCATTTTGAAAAAATTGGACGAACTAGACGCGCAGCGGCGCCAAATGGAAGCGAACATCAAACCGGACGTTTTCAAACCGTGAGCGGTTTTGCGCGCCATCAACCGGCGGGGCAACTTGACAGAACGTGATTCAAAATTATAGTGCGAATACTAAAATGCAGCCCGATAATTCATTCGCCAACGCCGAGCCGCCCTCGCGTGGCTCGTTTAAATCACTGAAGGAATTCCGTTCCGCTGGACGCGGTTTCTGGAGCAATGTTTCCGATTCGGATTGGAACGATTGGAAATGGCAGCTCAAACATCGCATCACCAATGCGGAGCAGCTTCAGCGTTTGATGCCCACGCTCACGCCCGAAGAATTTGCCGGCGCAAAGCTCGCGAACACAAAACTGGCGCTCGCTATCACGCCGTATTTTTTCAACCTCGTTGATCCGGCGGATGAAAATTGCCCGATCCGCCAGCAGGTCATTCCTAAAATCCAGGAGACGCACACTGCGCCGTGGGAAATGAGCGACCCATGCGGCGAAGATTCGCACTCGCCTGTCGCCGGTTTGGTGCATCGCTATCCCGACCGCGTTTTGTTTTTGGTGACGGATCGTTGCGCGAGTTATTGCCGTTACTGCACGCGCTCGCGGCTCGTCAGCAACGCCAGCGGCTACGATTTTCATCCCGAATACGACAAGCAAATTGCCTACATCGCCGCGCATCCGGAAATCCGCGACGTGCTCTTGAGCGGTGGCGATCCGCTGCTGTTGAGCGATGAAAAATTGGAAAATTTGTTGAGCCGGCTGCGCGCGATTCCGCACGTGGAATTTTTGCGCATCGGCACGCGCATCCCGATTTTTCTGCCGCAACGCATCACGCCCGAACTCTGCGCGATGCTGAAAAAATTTCATCCTTTGTTCATCAGCATCCACACGAATCATCCGCGCGAACTCACGACTGAGGTGCGCGACGCGCTCGGCCGCCTCGCCGACGCCGGCATTCCGCTCGGCAACCAAAGCGTGTTGCTTAAGCACGTCAACGACGACGCGGACGTGATGAAGGCGCTCGTGCAAAAACTTTTGATGTGCCGCGTGAAGCCGTATTATCTTTACCAGTGCGATCTGATTTCCGGCTCCGCGCACCTGCGCGCGAGCGTCGCGAAAGGTTTGGAGATCATGGAAAAATTGCGCGGCCACACGAGCGGCTACGCCGTGCCGACTTACGTCATTGATGCGCCCGGCGGCGGCGGCAAGGTGCCGATCAATCCCGAATACGTTTTGTGCCGCAATGCCGGCCGCGTGCTCATCCGCAATTTCGAGGGAAAAATTTTCGAGTATCCCGAAGCGCCCGACGGCACGCCGCTCGCCAAGCCGCCGAAGGAAATTGAAGAGCCGCAGTTGGTTTGATTTCTAAAACTCAGCAGGGCAAAAAGTCTTTCTTAATGCCTTTTTGTCTTGGCGCTCAAATTGTAATTTTCTTGGTCTCTCCGCAGCTTCGTGTTTAATCTTTCCACAGATTCAGGATCAAAGGACAACATGAACCACAAATGGAAATTTTTCCGCGCCGGAGGTTTTGACCAGGTCAAGATTGAGTCCGGCGCGGACCTCGCCAATCTCGACCAGCTCGACCAGAAACTCTGGGTCGCGCTCGCGTGCCCGACAACCGGGCTGGAGTTCGACGCCAAAACGCTCGCGCTCGTGGACACGGACAAGGACGGTCGCATCCGCGCGCCCGAATTCATCGCCGCCGCCAAGTGGACGACCGGCCTGTTGAAAAATTCCGACGATTTGATCCAGTCCAAACCGTCGCTGCCATTGAGCGCGATCAACGACGCGACGCCGGAAGGCAAACAACTCGTTTCTTCGGCGCGTCAAATTTTGATCAACCTCGGAAAAAAAGACGCGACGGTCATCACGCTCGAAGACACGGCGGACACCGCAAAAATTTTTGCCGCCACGAATTTCAACGGCGACGGCATCATCCCCGCCGAGGCCGCGGACGACGACGCGACGCGCGCGGTCATCGCCGACATCATGGCGTGCTGCGGCGTGGAGACGGATCGCAGCGGCAAGCCGGGCATCGGGCAGGCGAAGGCCGACCAGTTTTTCGCCGAGGCGCAGGCATATTCCGACTGGTGGAAAAAAGCCGAGGGCAACACGGAAATCCTGCCGCTCGGCGAAGCCACCGCCGCCGCTTCCGCCGCCGTCAGCGCGGTGAAAATAAAAGTGGACGATTATTTTTCACGCTGCCAGCTCGCGGCGTTTGATCCGCGCTCGCTCGGCGCGTTGAACCGGCAAGAGTCGGAATATCTCGCGTTCGCAGACAAACAATTGGCGATGCCGACAACGGAAGTGGCGGGATTTCCGCTCGCAAAAATCGAGGCGGGCAAAGCGCTGCCCCTCAAAGACGGCGTGAATCCGGCGTGGGCAAACGCGCTGGCTACGTTTCAATCCGCTGCCGTCAAGCCCTTGCTCGGTGAAAAAGATTCTTTGACGGAAGCGGATTGGAATTCGCTGAACGCAAAACTCGCCGCGTTTGAAAACTGGTCGGCGGGAAAAGTCGGCGTTACCGTGGAAAAAATCGGCCTCGCGCGCGTGCGGGAAATTCTCGACGGCGGCGCGCGGGAAAAAATCAACGCGCTCATCGCGCAGGACCAAGCGCTCGAACCGGAGGCCAGCGCGATTGATGCCGTGGACAAGCTGGTGCATTTTCACCGTGACCTTTACACGTTGAGCGTCAATTTCGTCAGCTTCCAGAATTTTTACAGCCGCAAAATCCCGGCTATATTCCAGGCGGGCCGTTTGTATCTCGACCAGCGCAGTTGCGATCTGTGCCTG
>CAXUBD010000049.1:0-1385 GCA_964249225.1 uncultured Verrucomicrobiota bacterium
CGAACCAGATGGACATGGCCGCCGCCTGGATGAAAAACAAAATCATCAGCTCGGCGTATTCGGCTTTGCGCAGCGTCGTCAACACGCGGAGAGATTCAAGCAGGCGGAAAAAAATTCAAGTTAAACAGCTTCCGACACGCGCTGAATTTTAATCGTCTTGCCACTGGCGTTGTCAATTTCGACCACCGCGCCTTGCAGCTTCACGTCATTGCGCGCGACTTCAAATCGTTGCGGAATGGACGTGCGAAAACGTGCGAGCACCGGTTGAATTTCGCGGCCCAAAACGCTTTCGTGCGGGCCGGTGAAGCCGGCGTCCGTGAGATATGCGGTGCCGCCGGGGAAAATCTGCTCGTCCGCCGTTTGCACATGCGTGTGCGTGCCGACGACGGCGCTGACCTGGCCGTCAAGCATCCGCGCGAACGCGATTTTTTCCGAGGTCGCCTCGGCGTGAAAATCCACGAAGATGATCGGCGTGTGCTGGCGCAGCCATTTCGCCTCGTCGAGCGCGAGCGTGAACGGATTGTCCAGCGGCGGCTGCATGAAGGTGCGGCCTTGCGCGTTCATCACGGCGACGGGCGGCAGGTCGCGGATTTTCAAAATCGCGCTGCCTTTGCCGGGCGTGCCGGGCGGATAATTCAGCGGACGGAGAAAACGTTTTTCATTTTGCAGCAGTTCCAAAACTTCCTTTTGATCCCACAAATGGTCGCCGGTCGTGATGGCGTCCACGCCGTAGCCAAAAAGTTCTGTCGCGATGTCGGGCGTGATGCCGTTGCCGCCGGCGGAATTTTCGCCGTTGGCGATGATGACGTCGAGGCCGTGCTGCGCGCGCAATTTCGGCAGAAGAATTTTGACCGCGCGCCGGCCGGGAGAGCCGACGATGTCGCCGATGAACAGAATTTTCACTGGAAAAATTTAACCACAAAGACACGAAGACACGAAGAAAAAGTGAAACCACGGATTACGCGGATTTGAATTTAATCGGCGTAATCCGCGTAATCTGCGGTTAAAAAAGGAGAGCAACACATCCAACGATTGCGGCAGCGAGCCAAAGCAGCAAAACGGCTTTCGTCCGGTTTAATCCGAGTTGAACCAGACGATGCGAAAGATGATTCATGTCGCCGATCCAAAACGGTTTGCGTTTGAGCGTGCGGAAAATCACGACTTGCGCGAGGTCGAGCAGCGGAATTGCCAGAATAAACAGCGGCGAGAGCACGGCGAGCGGATGCGGATTTTGTTTGGTGTAAAAGTGCGGCAAAATCGCCAGCACCGCGAGCAGATAGCCGACAAGATGGCTGCCGGCGTCGCCGAGAAACGCGCGCGCGTTCGGAAAATTCAACGGCAGAAATCCGACCGGCATTGCGACTTGAATCGTGGCCTGGTTGCTG
>CAXUBD010000049.1:1395-13259 GCA_964249225.1 uncultured Verrucomicrobiota bacterium
CGCGATGAGCGCGACGAGATATTCGCCGTCCGCGCCCGCGATGACGCCGAATTTCCACGCGCCGATCGCGCCCAGCCCGGCGCACAGGCCGTTCATGTTGTCCATGAAATTGAAGGCGTTGATGACGGTGAGCAGCCAGAGAATCGTGATGGCGTAACTGAAGAAAATGTTCGGCACGAAAAGCGTGATGCGCTTGCACGCGATGGCGACGAGCAGCGCGATGAGAAATTGCCCGGCGAATTTTGGCAGCGGTTTCAATTCGTGTTTGTCGTCGAGCCAGCCGAGAAATGTGATCGCAATCGCACCGAACGCGATGACGGCGAGTTCGAGCGCGCGTCGGTCAAGGCCGTGGACAATCAAATTAGCGGAAGAAATGTTTACGGCGCGGAGCTTGAGCAAAATCGCGCCGGCAAAAAGTGGCAGCAAAATTCCCGTCAGCACGGCGAGTCCGCCGGCGAGCGGGATTGGTTTGTCGTGAATTTTTCTTTCGCCCGGATCGTCCACAAGATTCACGCGTAGGCACCATTTGCGCCAGAGCGGTAGCGCGAGCAGCGTCGTCAAAAACGCGCCCGCAAACGCGGCGAGAAAAAAGTTGAAGGGAAATGTCACGCGCGAATGCCGCGTTCGGCGGCCAGTTTCAGATAAAGATTGTATTGGTCGTCCACCATTTTTTCGACGGAGAAATTCTCTTTTACGAATTGCTGGCCGCGTTGTCCGAATTTTTTCCGCAAGGCCGGATCGTTCGCAAACTGCAAAAGTTTTTGCGCGGCGGTTTCGATGTCGCCGGTGCGAATCAGAAATCCGGTTTCGTTTTCCAGGCAAATTTCTTCCGCGCCGTCGAAATCATAGGCGACGACCGGTTTGCCGGCGGCGAGCGCCTGCGGCAGCGCGCGCGACAGCGCCTCGCGATAAGACAAATGTGCGAGGCAATCCATGATGCCGACGTAGCGCGCGACTTCGCCGGGCGGAACGAGGCCGGTAAAAATCACTTTGCCGTCGAGTCCGAGCGCGTGGATTTGTTTTTCGATTTCGCCGCGCAACGCGCCGTCGCCGACGAAGAGCAAGCGCGCGTGCGGAACTTGCGGCGAAATTTTGGCGAACGCGGCGAGTAAATCCGCGTGGCCTTTGAGTTTGAAGAGCCGGCCGATTTTGCCGATGACGAAATGATTTTCGTCGAGACCGAGTTTTTTTCGCAATGCAAGATCGTTCGTAGAATTGAGAAACGGTTCCAGATTAAAACCGCTGAAAATGCGCGTGAACATTGACGGTTTTCCGATTCCGGCGGCGAGATAAAGTTTCGTCATCGCATCGGCGGAACAAAAGAAATGGTCAGTGACTTTGGCGGCGCGGCGTTCGGCGGCGGTGAAAATGAAATTGGCGAGCGCGCCTTGGAAATTTCCGAACGACGGGCCGTGGATGTGGTGGATGATGACCGGGACGCCCGCGCGTTTCGCGGCGAGCCGTCCGAGGATTCCGGCCTTGCCGCTGTGCGTGTGGACGATGTCGGGCTTTTGCGCCCGGAGGATTTTTTCCAATTTTCGGAGGGCGATGAAATCCTTCAGCGGATGAATCGGGCGGACGAGTTCGGGAACCAGCGTGAGCAGTCCGGGAATTTTTGCGACTTCGTTTTCCAACGAGCCTTCGGGTCCGGTCGTCGGCCCGGAAATCAAATTTACTTCGACGCCGGATTTTGGGCCAAGGCCCAGGACGGTGGCGAGGGTGTTTTCCTGCGCACCACCAATGACGAGCCGCGTGATGATGTGGGTGATTTTCAAATCGTTGAATGGTTAAATAGTTGAAACGTCAAATCGCTTCAACAATTTAACGGTTCAATGCTTCAACGATTTTAGACGTTCAATGGTGTTGGTGGCCTCGGTGGTGTTGGTATTGGCATTGGCGAGATAAATGGCGTAGTTGCGGACGGCTTCGTTGGTATCGTGCGTGCGCCACGCGATTTCGCCAAGGTCATGCGCAACTTGAAATGAATTGGTGTAGGACCGCTGCAATGTTTCATAAT
This sequence comes from uncultured Verrucomicrobiota bacterium, assembly GCA_964249225.1. Classification (GTDB taxonomy): domain Bacteria; phylum Verrucomicrobiota; class Verrucomicrobiia; order Limisphaerales; family UBA11358; genus UBA11358. The sequence continues at coordinate 3,413 of CAXUBD010000049.1, forward strand.
CTGCGCGCGCGGCGGTCAAATTGTCGTCGGCGAGATAGGCGCTGGCGCGGAAGTAAAGCGCCTGCATATTGGTTGATTGCTGCAGGAGCACGCGGTTCAGATCGGTGATGGCGGCGTCGTAATTTTTTAATTGGATCTGGAGGTAGCCACGGTTGAACAGCCACGCGGGATCGTCGGGCGAGGTTTTCAACTTCAGATTGACGATCTGGAGCGCGTTGGTAAATAGTCCGCGCAGGGTGTAGGCCTTGGCGGCGGCGTTGAGCAAAGCGTTGTTATCCGGATGCCGGGTGATTTCTGTTTCGAGCAATTGAACGCCGCGCGCGTTGTCGTTTTTTTGAAAATACGCGCCGGCGGCCAGGATGTTGAGCTCGGTGGAATTGGTTTCGGCGAGGCCGAATTTTCTGGGCTGCCGGAGCGGCCCGTCCAGAGCGTCCAACGCGCGGTCAGGCAGACGGTTGAAGATGTAGATCTGCGCGAGCAGCAGTCGCGCGGGCAAAAAGTCCGGCTCGAGCTGTCGGACGCGGGTCAGCGCGTCGGCCGCCTGGCGCATGAAAGTGTTTTGCACGAGGATCAGGCCGTCCTGAAAGCAGAAGCTGGGATCGTCGAAAGGGCCATTGATGTTGAGCGCTTCGTTCCAATCGCGGTATTTGCCGAAGCGTTCGCTGGTGATTCGGGTCAAGTCCACCGGCGGGGTGCGACCTTCGCGCAAGGTCTGGTTGAATTCGAGATTGTATTGCGCGACGACATTGTCGGGGTTGCCGTTCTGCGCGAGTTTAAACCGGGCGGCGGCTTTTTCGAGTTCGCCGGCGCGCTGCAATGCGACGCCCCAGAAATCCAGGCCGCGCGAATAAAATGTCCCGGCCAGGATCAGGTTCGGATCGGGTTCCTGCGTGGCGTGCAGACATTGCAACACTTGTTCCCCAAAACTTTTCGGCGCGCGGGGATCCGCCGGCGTCAACGCGCGGATGATGGGAGGAAAAACTTCCGTTTCGGCGTGCGACCAGAACGATTCGTTGGCGGCGATCTGATTTTTCTCCAATGGCGGCGGGAGTAGCGTGTCGTTGGGCAGCGTGTTAAGTTTGTAAATCAAGCCGTGTGGCTCCAGATAAAATTGCTCGAAATAATAACCGAAGCTGGGATGCAGATAATAAAGATCGTTGGTGCGGGCGAGCGTGGCGAGCAGGCCGATAAGATGCAGCGGGCTGATGCCGTTGGTCTGCTCGACGGTGCTGATGGTGTCGGGCCATTTCAACGGAAATTTTTCATGCAGGTAACGATGATAGGCCGGCATGGGCAGAAACTGAGTGTCCACGGGGATGAAATTTTTCGCGCGGCCATCGCGCGCCAGGGCTGCCTGAACCAGCAACAACCGCCGCGAATCGTCGCTCAATAAAATGCCATTGCGCGGCAGGCTGGCGGTCGCGAGCGAGGTGTATTTTTTGAACGTGTCGCCATTGACGCTGCGGATGGGGGACAGATTCTTGAAAACCAGTCCGGTGATCGCCAGCAGCGTGAAAATTCCAAAACCGGCGACGGCGAGATGATTCAAAAAACCGGGCCGCGGCTGGATTTGTCTTTGCGAACGGCCCACCGGGACTTTTCGTCCGCCTACCAGTAAAAGATATCCGCCGTAGTAACCGACATTCAATGCGCCAAGGTAATAGAATGTCAAGACCGGCAGGCCAAAACCGAAATGATGCGGACTAAACGGCGGATCAAACGTCACCCAGACGCACGCAATAAAGATGACGGCATGCACCAGATGAAACATCCAGCCTGCCAGCATCGTGCCCAGCGCACTGCTATCGCCAAAAGAAGTCGCCCAGCGCACCCCCATCATGCAAAGGGGCAACAACGTGGTCAGCGACATGAGGGCGAGGTCGTGGCGGACATGTGATTGCACAAAAAACAGTTTCACGACCTGCCATTGCGATCCGAGATTGAATTTCAGCGCCTCCCAGAAGGTGAGCGGATATTTCCCGGAAATCTCCGCCAGCAGCGGCAGCAGCAGATACAACGACATTCCCAACAGCCCGCCCAGCAGCATTCGCTTGAGAAAATGCCAGTTGAAAAAACTCACGCCCCGGATCCAAATGATCGCCGTGATGAAAACCGGCAGGAAGCCGGCCAGCGCCCAGTTGTCCGCCAGGCCCGCGCCATAAACGACGGCGGCGAGATGCAGCCGTCCTTCGCGTTCATCCAGGCGATATTCCAGCAGCGACCAGATGATGAACGCGAACAGCAGCAGTTGAAACATTTCGCCGGTGAAGTTCGTCGCGTGTTCCCAGAAAACGAATTGCAAACCGCAAACCGCCACCGCCAGAAACGGCGGCAGCCACGCGCTGCGGAGGGTCAAAAAAGAAAAACCGCTTTGCTCACGCTTGCGTTGCGCGTCCGTGCGATCCTGCGGCAGCAGGGCGACCGAGCGCGCCAGCAAACCGAGGGTCGCCGCCGCGCACACCGCGGAAAAGAAATTTAGCGCGACCGGGACTTGCGCCGCCGGCAGCCAGCGGAACGGACAGGTGGCCAAAAAAATGAGCGGGTTCACCACGTCCGGCTGCCACACCCAGCCGGAAACCTTCGCTACGGAACCCAGATCGAGCAGGGAAACCCAAAAGTTCAGTGTGAAACCATAAACCGCCAGCGCCGCCGCCGCGAGCAGCCACGGCAAAAGGCGCGGAGTGAAATCCCGGCGCGGGTCTTTTCGATTTTCATTTGCCATGCGGTTCAACCAGTTGAATCCATGCCTTGCGAATTGGCAAGATTACTTTGTGCGGCGCGCAGATCCGCCACGCATTCGACGTGCTGCGTCTGCGGAAACATGTCCAGCGGCTGCACCCGCGCCAGTTCAAAGACACCGTCCGCGCATAAAATGTTCAAATCCCGCGCCATCGTCGCCGGATGACAGGAAATGTAAATGATTTGCGACGGCCGCGTTTCGCGTAATAAATTCAATGTTTCCGGCCAGCAACCTTTGCGCGGCGGGTCAAGAATCACCGAAGTTTTTTCCGGCGAGAATTTTTTCAGCAATTCCGGCAAAGCCTCCTCGACCTTCGCGGAGATGAATTCGCCGTTGGAAATTTTACGCGCCGCCGCATTTATTTTTGCGGCGGCAATCGCCAGTTGATCGTATTCCACGCCGACGAACGAATTCACCGCGTCCGCCATTTCAATTCCGAAAAATCCCACGCCGCAATAGAGATCAATCAGATGCTGCGAACCGCCCGCCTTCAAAAAATCGCGCACGGTTCCGACGAGCTTCGGCAGCAGAAAAAAATTGTTCTGGAAAAAGGAACTTTCCGGCACGTCCCAGTTTTCCAGCTGCACGCGCAAAACGATTTTGATTCCGCCTTTCGGCGGCGGATTCGCGCGGACTTGCTTGATCTGTTCGTTCAACGCGGGTTCCGCGATCTTGCATTCCTCGATGTCCACCACGAAATTGTTGTCCGCGCGGATGAAGCCGATCTCGAGCTTTTTGGCCGGGCCGTTCCACTGGCTGCGGATCATGATGCGGTTGCGATAACCGTAAGGCGAAGGGCAGGGGATGACCGGCGCGACGACCGCGCGCGAAATCTTTCCGAAACGCTCGAACAAGTCCGCGATCTGCTTGTGCTTGAAGCGCAATTGCGCCGCGTAATCAATGTGCTGATACTGGCAGCCGCCGCATTGTGTGAAGTATTGGCATTCCGGTGCGACGCGCTCCGGCGACGGCGTGACGACGCGCAACAATTTCGCCCGCGCAAAATTCTTTTTGACCTCGGTGATTTCGACCTCGACCGTTTCGCCCACGATGACGAACGGCACGAAGACGACGAAGTTGTCGAGGGTCGAGAGTCGAGGGTCGAGGGCTGCGGCATCCGTAGAAACTGGTTTTGCTCTCGGCTCTCGACCCTCGACCCTCGACACGCTTACGCGCCCGACGCCTTCGCCGCCGAACGCGAGGTCGTGGATGGTCAGGGTGAGCTTGTCGGCGATTTTGAGAGACACGCGGCAAGTTTAGAAAATAAAACGGGTGGGAAAAAGGTTTTTCATCGGATGGCAAACGCCATATTATAAATTTATGGCTGTCAAATTACTCGTAGCTCGCGCTAGAGAGCAAATGCAGCAAAGTCTTGCTATATGAGCGCTCCGTAATTTCAGAAACAGTTCGCCATGAGGTTTGGAGGCGTGACCAAGGAAAATGTGTTCAATGCGGTTCGGTTTATAGATTGGAATTCGATCATTTAATACCAGTTTCAAAAGGAGGAAGTAACACCGCTAGAAACTTGCAATTACTCTGTGAGCCTTGCAACAGAACGAAAAGCAGTAAGATTTAATATCACTTTGCTGATATAGAATCTAAAAATTGGTTAATGTTTTTCTTGCTTATCGTAAGTTAAATCAAAATTGCAATTAAATTTCTTCGCGTTCGGAAATGCCTTTAAGGTTTCGAGCATGTCTTCTGGAAATTTGTAAAAATCTTTTGCTTCAAGAATATCTTTGCAAAGTTTAGAAGTGTTAATCACTCGTTTAGTGTTTAATGGATCAGATAGAAACCCGTCAGACCGAACAAATTTTCAACGATTAGTTTTGAGAATTTCATAATGCTATTCATAAGGCAAAGTTATAGCACGAAATTCGCAGTGTCAAATCTGACTTAATTCTTTTTCAACCCGGCAATCGCCGCTTTCATTTCGTCAAGGTGAACGTCGGGATTGCCGGAGTCGGTGACGTGGACGATTTTTCCGTCGAGGCCGATGAGAAAGCTCACGCGCCGGTCAATGTTTCTTCCAGCGTTTCGCACGCCGTAGGCATCGGCGATTTTTCCATCCGTGTCGGCGATCAAAGTGAATTGCAATTTATATTGCGTGATGAATTTGAGATGGCTGTCGGCGGAATCAAAACTGACGCCGACGATCTCGACGTTGTTCGTGGCGAAATCCTCAAAGCCGTCGCGGAAACTGCACGCTTCCTTCGTGCAACCGCCGGTGAAATCCTTCGGATAAAAATACAGCAGCACGATTTTCTTGCCGACGTGATCGGCGAGGTTGAAATCCGCGCCGTTTTGATCCTTGCCTTCAAAAGAAGGCGCGGTGTCGCCCACTTTGGAAATGTCGGCAAATGTTTTCGCCGCTGGAAAAATGATCGCGGCGACGGCGAGCAAGGTGGAGAGCAATTTTATTTTCATAATTTTTTTAGGTTAATGTGTGTTGCGAAGTTTCACGCCTTTTAATTTTTCGACAAATCCGGCGAAGCCGTCCGCTTGCTCTTTCAAACGCGCAAGCAGTCCGGCATCTTTTAATTTTCCTGAAGCGTCGAGCAGTTGGTTGATCTGCGGCATGAAAACGCGCACGGGAAAAAGGTGTGCATTACGATAGCCGAAAATGGCCTGCAACTGCTCGACCGGACGCAGCGCGCCCCAAATACCCGCTGACAATCCGGTGAAACAAACGGGCTTTTGCTCGAAGCTTTCGGGAAATTTGAGCATATCGATGAAATATTTCAAAACGCCCGGCACGCTGCCATTGTATTCCGGCGTGACGACGTGCAGTCCGTCGGATTTCAAAATTGCATCGGCGAACGGCAGGAATGATTTTGGTTTTTCCGCGTAGGAGGTCGGCGAGAAAATTTCCGGCGGCAGTTTCGCCAGATCCAAAACATTCAGCGGAACTTTTAGTTCGGCGTAAATTTCTTCGAGTTGCGCCGCGACTTTGCGCGAGTTGCTGCCCGGACGATTGGTGCCGACGATCAAAGTAATCATGACGACAATCTAAAGCAAAACAGCGCGGTTGAAAACAGGCAATTCGTTGAACCGTCAAATCGCGCGCTGCGCATCAAAATTCATTGATTCAACGTTTTTTTCCGCGCGGCGAGCGTCGCAAACCATTTTGCAGCCACAGCCGCCAAACGAGCCAGAACGCCTCGTTCACGATGCCGCCCGCCATTTTCGACTGGCCGCGCGTGCGATCGGTGAAAATGATCGGCACTTCGACGATTTTAAATCCGGCGCGCCAAAGTTTGTGCGTCAGCTCGATCTGAAAACTGTAGCCGTTCGAGCGAACGGCCTCGAGGTCGAGCGATTGCAGCGCGCGGCGCCGAAAACATTTGTAGCCGCCGGTCGGGTCGGTCAACGGCATTCCCGTCACGAGCCAGACATAAACCCCGGCGCATCGGCTCAACAGCAAACGTTTCAACGGCCAGTTCAAAACGCGCACGCCGCCCGTGTAACGCGAACCGAGCACGAGATCGGCGTTTTGATTTTTTGCCGCTTCAAGAAAATTTACGATTTCATCCGGGTCATGCGAAAAATCGCAGTCCATTTCAAAAATAAATTCATATTGTTTTTCCAGCGCCCATTTGAACCCGGCGATGTAGGCGCGGCCCAAACCATTTTTCTCCGTGCGATGCAGGACATGGATTTGCGGATGCTGCGCGGCGAGCTCGTCGGCGATTTTTCCCGTGCCGTCCGGCGAATTGTCGTCCACGACCAGAACGTCCACGCCAACCGGTATCGACAAAAGCTTCGCCGCGATGCGCGGAAGGTTTTCCCGCTCATTGTAGGTCGGCACGATGATGAGTGTTTCGTTCATTCGGAAATGCAGATTGTTAAAGAGAATTGACCGTGAAAACAAGCGGACAGTTCAAATTGAAATGGTTTGCCACAGAGACACAGAGTCGCAGAGAAAATAATTTTATTTCAAATCTCTGTGTCTCTGCGCCTCTGTGGCTAAAACTGTTTCTGATTTTAACTTCCGCTGCACAGTAAAAACATTCATCATGTGTCAGTGTCAAACCTCATCGCCATCGTCGGTCGCCCAAATGTCGGCAAGTCCGCGCTCTTTAATCGCATCGTCAAAAAACGAATTGCGATCGTTCACGACCAGCCCGGCGTCACGCGCGACCGCGTAAGCGTCGAGGCGGAATGGAACGGAAAATCTTTCTCGCTCGTGGACACCGGCGGCATCGGATTGCTGCGCCGCGAAAAATCCGACGACGTGATCGTCAAGGCCGCGCTCGAACAAGTTGAAATTGCGATCGAAGCGGCGAGCGCGATTATTTTAGTTGTCAACGTGCAGGAAGGCATCGTGCCGCTCGACCGTGAAGTGGCCGCGAAATTAAGAACCAGCGGCAAACCGATTCTGGTCGCGGTCAACAAGGTGGACACGCACCGGCTCGAAGGCGCGGTGGCGGAATTTTCCCGGCTCGGCTTCGAGAAAATTTTTCCCGTCAGCGCGATCCACGGCGAAGGCATTCAGAATTTGATGGACGCGGCAACTGCGTTTCTTTCCGCGCCAAGTCTTGAAGCTGAAATTCCAGAACCAGAAATTTTGGAAACGACTGACGAAGCGGCTGAACCAGCTCCGCGCAAAAAAGGCCCGTTGCGTTTGGCGATTGTCGGAAGACCGAACGTCGGCAAATCGTCCATCATCAACGCGCTCACGAAATCCGAGCGCGTCATCGTCAGCCCGATTCCCGGCACGACGCGCGACGCGGTGGACGTGCCGTTCGAGGTCACCACCGAGGGCGTGAGCGAAAAATATGTGCTCGTGGACACGGCGGGCATCCGCAAGACGCGCAGCATTGACGACTCAGTGGAATTTTTCAGCGTGCAACGCTCTGAAGAATCCATCGCGCGCTGCGACATCGCGATTTTGGTTCTGGACGCCGAGGCCGGCATTTTGGAGCAGGACAAAAAAATCGCGGATCGCATCGTCGAAGGTCGCCGCGCGTGCATTCTGGTCGTGAACAAATGGGATTTGTTCGAGGAAAAAATCCGCGAGAAACGCAAAGAGGAAATCGTCGCGCGCGAGCAAAAGGAAAATCGCGGCGCGCCGAAAAAAATGACGACGCTCGGCGAATTTGCCGAGTGGGTTCAGGAAAAATTATTTTTCCTCGATTACGCGCCGGTGATTTTTACGTCGGCGAAATCCGGTTTTCATCTGGACCGTTTGCTCGAAGCCGTGCGTTACGTCGCCGCGCAATTGCAGCAGAAAGTTCCGACGGCGATCTTGAACCGCACGTTGCACGACGCCGTTGAAAAACGCCAGCCGATCAGCGCGCAAGGTCATCGCCTGAAATTTTTTTACGCGACGCAAGTGCGGCAGGCACCGCCGACGTTTTTGCTGTTCGTCAACCGCGACGAACTGTTCAACGATCAATACAAAAAATTTCTCGCGGGCGAAATGCGCACGGCGTTCGGCTACGAAGGCTGTCCGATCGTGCTCGTGCCGAAAGCGCGCCCGAAAACCGTCGAGCCGATCCGCAAATTCAAACCGGCGCAAAAGAAAGTTTTGGGCCGGGCGGACGCGCATCGCGCGGCGCGGCACGAAAGATATTCGCGCAAGTCGAAGAAAAAATTGCGCTGAAGTTGTTCACAGCGGCGAACAACTCCTCACTTATTCAAATGTGACGCGACGATTTCTTTGATTTCATTTGGGAATAACGATTGCGTAACTTTTCTGCAAAATTTTCTTGAAACCCACAACCGGTGGTAGCATGATGGGCGCTGTTCCCCAATTAGTTGGGGAAACAAGGTTTTTGCGAAAAAGCCTGTTTTCGTGAAAGTTTTAATGTTTTAACCCGGACGGCTTCCGCTTCTCTTGAAGTCGCCCGAAATTTAGTCAGAAAAAATTCAAATTTGGAGTAACCATGATTGATGCACGTGAGGAAGTCTTGTCGTCGGCCCCGAAAGCCGCCCACCGCCGTTCCGCGAAAGTTTCTACAGCGCGGAATTTAAAACCCACCAAGGCCGCCGCCAAAAAAATGCTGTCCATCGCGCGCGTTTTCAGCGACGCGAAAATAAAACCGTTCGACCAAATCGAATGGGACAAGCGCACCGCCGAAATCACCGACGACGCGAACAAGGTGATTTTCAAGCAGGAAAATGTCGAGGTGCCGAAATCGTGGTCGGTGCTGGCGACAAAAGTTGTCGTCTCGAAATATTTTTACGGCGAGCAAAATACTTCCGAGCGCGAAACTTCCGTGCGGCAATTGATTCACCGCATTTCGCGGACGATGGCAGATTGGGGCGTGAAGGACGGATATTTTTCCAAGGCGGACGGCGAGATTTTTTACGACGAACTGACCTGGCTCTGCCTGAACCAATACGGCGCGTTCAATTCGCCGGTGTGGTTCAATGTCGGACTGTTTCCGCAATACGGCATCGGCAAAAATTCCGGCAAGGGCAACTGGTTTTACAACCGCCAGACCGGCGAGGCCGAGCGCGCCAGCACCCAATACGAATATCCGCAGGGCAGCGCGTGCTTCATCCAAAACGTCAAGGACGACATGGAATCCATCATGCACCTCGCCTACAGCGAGGCGATGCTGTTCAAGTATGGCTCTGGCACCGGCACGGATTTGACGCCGATCCGTTCGAGCCGCGAAAAATTGAGCGGCGGCGGACGTCCGAGCGGCCCGATGAGTTTTCTGAAAGTTTATGACCAGGTCGCGAACGTTGTGAAGTCCGGCGGCAAAACGCGTCGCGCCGCGAAAATGAACACGCTCCGCGACTGGCACGGCGACATCGAGGAATTTATTGACGCGAAGCAGAAGGAAGAAAAAAAAGCGTGGGCGCTGATCGAGCAGGGCTACGACGGTTCTTACAACGGCGACGCCTACGGCAGCGTGATGTATCAGAACGAAAATCTTTCCGTGCGCGCGAGCGATGAGTTCATGCAGGCCGCGCTCGACGGCAAGGAATGGCAGACGAAGACCGTCAAAGGTTTGCCGTTGCAGAAAAAAGACGCGGCGAAGCTGCTCTACAAAATCGCCGAGGGCACGCACATTTGCGGCGACCCCGGAATGCAATACGACGGCGCGATCCAGAAATGGCACACCTGCAAAGGCACCGAGCCGATCCATTCCA
>CAXUBD010000050.1:0-3862 GCA_964249225.1 uncultured Verrucomicrobiota bacterium
GAGTCTCGCCCCACCTTGAATGAAATTGCTGCGCAATTTTTTCGATGACAGGAATGACGCGGCGCAATTCTTCTTTTTCTGAAACGGGTTTTGCGTTGGGCCGCGTGCTTTCGCCGCCGATGTCGAGAATTTCCGCGCCTTCGTCAATCAATTTAAGCGCGTGCGCAATTGCTTTGGCCGGATTAAAAAATTTTCCGCCGTCGGAAAAAGAATCGGGCGTGACGTTGACGATGCCCATGACGAGCGCCGGACGCGGAAAACGGAATTCAAATTGTCGGGCGCGGAAAAGCATCTGGGAAAATTTTCGATATGCGATTTACGATTTACGATGCCGCAAATTTTAGGGCGCGTAAATCGAATATCGTAAATCGTAAATTTCTTCAGACCTTTGTTCTAAAATATGCAATCGTGTCCGTCAAACCGTCCGCGAGTTTCACTTTCGGTTCCCATTTCAAAATGGATTTCGCTTTCGTGATGTTCGGCTTGCGTTGCTTGGGATCGTCCTGCGGCAGCGGTTTGAAAACGAGTTTGCTCTTGGAGCCGGTGGCTTTGATGATTTGCTCGGCGAATTCGACCATCGTCATTTCAACGGGATTGCCGATATTCACGGGCAGATCGTAATCGCTCATCATCAAACGATAAATGCCTTCGATCAAATCGGAGACGTAGCAAAAGCTGCGCGTCTGCGTGCCTTTGCCGAAAATCGTGACGGGTTTGTTTTTCAACGCCTGGCTGACAAACGCGGGGACGACGCGGCCGTCGTTGATTCGCATGCGCGGGCCGTATGTATTAAAAATGCGGACGATGCGCGTCTGGACTTTGTGTTCGCGATGGTAGGCCATGGTCATCGCCTCGGCAAAACGCTTGGCTTCGTCGTAGCAGCCGCGCGGGCCGATGGTGTTGACGTTGCCCCAATATTCTTCGGGCTGCGGATGGATGAGCGGGTCGCCGTAAATTTCGGAAGTGGACGCGATGAGAAAACGCGCGTTTTTATTTTTCGCGAGGCCGAGCGCCTTGTGCGTGCCGAGCGAACCGACTTTTAACGTTTGGATTGGCAGTTCCAAATAATCAATCGGGCTGGCTGGCGACGCGAAGTGCCAGACGAAATCCACCGGGCCTTCGAGGAAAATAAATTCGGTGACGTCTTGCTGGATGAATTTGAAATTCGGATTGCCGCCGAGATGCGCGATGTTGTCCACGCTGCCGGTGACGAAATTGTCAATGCCGATGACTTTGTGGCCGCGCGCCAAAAGCAGATCGGTGAGGTGCGAGCCAAGAAAACCGGCGGCGCCGGTGACAACGGATGTGGGCAAAGTTTTTTTCATCGGGTAAATGGGTTGATCCAGCGCCATCCAATCAACCCATCGTATTGAAACGCGGTCGCGTTTCAATGAAAAAAGTTTTGCGCTTTATTTTGCGCCGGTGCCGCGCAGCACGGCGGGGATGGTGCGGAGCAGGATTTTCAGGTCGAGCCAGAGCGACCAGTTGTCAATGTATTCAAGGTCGAGGCGCACCCATTCGCGGAAATCAGAGATCTGGTTGCGCCCGCTGACCTGCCAGAGACAGGTGAGGCCGGGCTTGACGCTCAAGCGGCGGCGATGGGCGAGGTCGTTGAAGCGTTTGACTTCGTCCACGGGCAGCGGACGCGGGCCGACGAGGCTCATCTCGGTGCGCAGGACGTTGAAAAGCTGCGGCAATTCGTCGAGGCTGAATTTGCGGAGGAACCGGCCGGCCGGCGTGACGCGCGGATCGTTGGTGATTTTGAAAACCGGTCCGCTCATTTCGTTCATCGCGGCAAGTTCATGTTTGAACTGTTCGGCGTTGGTGGCCATGGTGCGGAATTTATAAATCTTGAACGGCGCGCCGTTGAGGCCGGAGCGTTGCTGGCGGAAAAAAACCGGGCCGGGCGAAGTGAGTTTTATCGCCAGGGCGATGACCAGCATGGGCAACGCGGCGACGATGAGCAGCAACAGCGCGCCGATCAGATCGCCAATCTGTTTGACCAGTCCTTGCCACGAAGTTTCCGGTGTGGAACGAAAAATCATCAAAGGATGGCCGGACCATTCGTCGAAATCCGCGCGGGAAATCTGCGTGCCGAAAAAATCGGCGATGAGCCACGCCTCGACGCCTTCGAGTTCGCAGATCTTGATGACGCTTTCGACCCGCTCGAAATACGCGTGCTTGGCGCTGATGATCACGCCGTTGGCGGAATGCTCGTGCAGCGTCGCCACCAGTTGCGGCACGGAAATCTCCCGGAGATTTAGCTCGGCCACGACCTGGATGCTTTCATCATGCCGCTCTTTCACATCGCGGCGGAGGCGCGTGATTTCGTCGCCCGCGCCGACCAGGATGAAGCGACGTTTATTTTGATGCCGGGCCAGTTTGGTGCGCGCCACGAACCGGACCACTTCCTCCTTCAACCAGACCATGCCAAAACTGATCACGCCGAAAAAGATCATCACGACGCGGGGCGAAATGATTTTGAAGGAATACATGATCAGCACCAGCCCGACGGCCGTGATCAGACAGCCTTTGAACAGCGGCCATAAAAATGCCCGGCGCCGCCGCTCGGCCGCACGGTTGTAAAAATCCTGCGATTCGAGGATGAGCGGCGCGGCGATGATCAGCCCGAAATAAAGCCAGCCCATCCTTTCAAACGTGTCGGAAGGAATGACATCCAGATGCAGCGCGTCCACGATTTGCGAATTGGTCCGCAAGATGAACGCCAGCCAAAAGCTGGTCGCGAACAGACAGGCATCAGTCAACTGATGCAACTGCATACGGATTTGACGGTCACGTCGAAGCATCGCTTGAAAAAAGTTTAGACCGGACGCATTTGAAGATAAAGCTTTTGCTCAGGGCCGGGAAAGGACGGCGGCGGTTTGAGAATTGGGAACCAGCTGAAACTCCGGCACGGAAACGCCGATCAATTTTTTCATCCGCTCAAACGTCGCCGATTCCTGCCCCGGATCGCACACGGCAAAAAACGAGATGTAAGCCCAACGATCCAAAACGCCGGTCAATAAAATATCGCCGGCCGTCCAGATCATGCGTTGCGCGTGATGCGGCGTATAGCGGCTGGCATCCACAAACCAATAGACATACACGCCTTGTTTCGTGACCGTCCGGCCGTCCACGGTCACCTGCTTCGTCGAAACCAGATGCATCACCGGCAAATCATACGGCGAGGGCCGGTCCAAATGCACCGGTTCCACGCGCGAGAGGGCATCGTCAATTTTCCAGCCTTGCGCTGTCAGGCAAATCTGCGGCTTGTGGATGCTGGCGCGCGAACTGCCCATCAACACCACGTTGACCAGCGCTTGAAAACCGTCTTCCCCCGCATAAATCCGCTGACCAAAACTGGTGTCCTTCGGCAGCATGTCCACCACGATTTGCGCCTGCGGGATGCCTTCGGATTTATAGCCGGGCACTTCGGCGGGCAAAAGCACTTCGAGATTTTGGCTGCCGGCCAGCGGGCCGGTTTTGACGCCGGGCGCGCCCAGTTTTTGATTTGACCGGGCATGGGCCAGCAAGCCCGCCGTGCCGCCTATGAGCGCGAGCACGACGACGGCCAGAAATATTTTTTGGCGGTTCATGGGGATACGATTTTATTTTGTGAAACAGGTTTCAACTCGCTTTTCTCCAGCCAGCGCGCGAGCAAAAAGACGCAGCCGACGGCCACCGCAAACGTGATGAACCCGAAATTTGTCTCCACCGCCTTGCCGGCGTTCTGCCCGAACATTTCCGCGACCATGATGGTCAGGCACAACCGCACCACGTTGCCCAACACCGCCAGCGGCACGGCGGCCAGCATCATCACCGCGCGTTTCCAGGGCGCTTTGAAATTCACAAAACCATAGAT
>CAXUBD010000050.1:3872-13173 GCA_964249225.1 uncultured Verrucomicrobiota bacterium
CCATAGATCGTCGTCAACGCCAGCAGCGCGACGAGGCTGCGGATGCCGCTGCACGCCGCCGCGACCTCATAACCAAAGGTGTGTTGCGCGTCAAAAAGCTGCGTGCCTTCGCGGATCAAATCCGGCGAGAGGCCCAGATGCGCGATCAACGCCACGAGCCACGACACCACCAGCCGCAACGGCATCGTGAGCGGGTCGGCGAATTCCGCGATGGGAATGCAGAACACGAAAAGAAAAAACGGGAAGAAACTCGCCTGCAACCAATGTTTGCCCCACGCCAGTCCGGTCAGGCCATACAGCCCGACCAGAAATCCGATGACCGACAAGCGCGGTTGTTGCGCCACGTAGCCCATGATGTGCGAGAGTAATCCGAACACGATCAGGCCGATGGCCGGCCACCACATGCGGGGCGGTTGTGCGAGCAAATCCTTGCGCTTCCACCAAAACAGGATGAGCACGACAAACGGAATCAGCATTCCGTGCTGTTCATCCAGCAGCGGCGAGGTGTAGATGTTGAACATCCACGCGAACAGCGACGGCGAATCCACATAACTGAACGTAGGATTGCCAAAAATGACAAACAGCGCGACCCACGCGATCGCCAGCGTGAAGAAAAACCATTTGTCCGGCAGTTGCCGCCATTCATCCCGGCAACGATAGGCGAGCACTGCCACCGCCACCGCCAGCGCGCCGCCATACAGCAGCAAACACCAGGGACGGCCGCGGTATTCGGTGCCGGAAAAATAAAATGCCACCGCCGTCAAAATGAGAAAGGCGATCTCGTGCGGCCACAGCCCGTAAAATTGCAGTTTTTTGTTCATCGCTTCCAAGTTCGGGCACAACGCCCAGTATGTGAGATAACCAAACGGGCGCTTTTACTCAAATCTAATCGCCATCTTTATTTTCGCCGCCGTCTGGTTTTATTAAAAATTTTCCGGCGACGCATTTTTTTTGAATGCCCGGCCGCGCAAGCCGTCCCAGAGCAAATAAAATAAAAAAAGTGAATTGTATTTGAAATAGCGCGCCGCCAGACGGCGCGGCTCGGAAGCAATCCGAAAAACCCACGTCAATCCCAGCCGCTGCATCCACGCGGGCGCGTCGGGTTTGGTCCCGGCATTGACATCAAACGCAAAACCGACCGCCAGAACAATTCCATGCCGCAGTTGACTTTTATATTTGTAAATCCATTCCTGCTGTTTGGGCGTGCCCAATCCGATCCAGATAAAATCCGGCGCGAGCCGGTTGATCTCATCAATGATTTCCGCTTCCTGATCCAGTTGGAAATAACCGTTGCGGCTGCCGACGATTTTCAAGGCCCGATTTTCCTTCAAGAAAAAATCTTTCAATCGCTGAAGACATTCCTCCGAGCCGCCCAAAAAATAATGCGTCAGTTGCGCCGGACTCTTCAACACGCATTGCCGCATGAACGTCGGCCCATAAACCCGGTCGCGCAATTTCATGCCCTGCCAGTTCAGGCACCAGATCAGCGGCATTCCGTCCGGGATGAAAAAATCAAACCGGCTGGTCAGCTCCCGGAATTTCCCGTCATGCCGGCGCAGCGTGACGACGTGGGTGTTGGAAAAATCCACCGCAACGACGCGCGATTGCCCGGCCAGTTCCTGGAGTACGCCGATGAATTCGCCATAAGCCGTCGCGGCCAGGGGCGTTCCTAAAACAAAGGCCGATTTGAGATTCATACAGTCGTTGCGCTCACCGAATCCACGCAGCATACAAATTTAAATCCAAAAATCCAGCGGCATGCGGTCGGAAAAATCTTTCTTAAGCCGCGCCTTTCGCCCAAATTCACCCGCGAAGCCGATTGGCCTTTGCATGAAGTTGCTAGTTTTTGCCCACACGCCGCCGCCGCACCACGGCCAGAGTTACATGGTCAAGCTCATGCTCGACGGCTTCGGCGGCGACCGGCGGAAACCGAAGCCGCATGGCGAATCGCCAAACGCCTTTGGCATTGAATGCTACCACGTCAACGCGCGTTTTTCCAAATCCGTGGAGGACATCGGGGAATTTCAGAGTACGAAAATTTTTCTTATCCTGTTTTTTTGCCTGCAAGCCATCTGGTGCCGGTTCCGTTACGGCGTGACGAATTTTTATTATGTCCCCACGTCGGGAGGATGGTTTGCGCTGTATTGTGACTGGCTGGTGATGTTCATCTGCCGTCCATTTTTCAAAAAAATTATTTTTCACTGGCACAATGCCGGCCTGGCGAAATGGCTGGAAACCGCCGTTCAAATCCGCACCCGCAGCTTGACGTACCGGCTGATGAAGAACGCCGATTTGAGCATCGTGCCTTCCGACTTCAACCGCCCGGACGCAGAAAAACTCATGCCCTTGCGCATCGTGACCGTTGCCGATGGCGTGCCCGGCCTGGCAGAACTTGCCGAATGTATTCGCAGTGTCGAAAGCCGGGAACCCACAACGCCACAAAACACGCGCAACGGAATTCCTTTTAGCAGCCATTCGCCGAAGGCCGAAATTCAAGATGCGCCGGTCCCGGCAAAATTAAAACTGGCCCTGACCATTCTTGCCGAAAACCCATTGCATAAAACCGGATTGACCACGCTGTTTCATGAATTCGTTTCGTGGTCTTTGATTCTTTTTCCCGACGTGTCGTGGCTGATTTTCGCGGGGCCGGATCAAGAATGGAAAGTGACTGACCCCCGCGTCGAGGTGGTCCGCGATTTCCCCGCCAATGACCGGCTTACACGCCGCCTCTTTGCCGATCATTTTCAAGTGCCGGCGGTGGCGCGTGAGCGGGGCGCGCAGGCGTTGTTGACGGTCGGTTTCGTGCCCATTCACAAATGTCTGCCCACGGTCTTGCACATATTATCCTTACAAACATTGGACAAGCGCAATCGCCTTGGATTTCTGCGCCAGATCTATCGCAACTCGATGATCAAATACAACTGGCCGCAAGCCGATTGGGTCATCACGAACTCTCATTGGACGGCCAACCAGGTGTTGTCGTTTCATCCGGAATTTCGCGACCGCATGACGATCAGTTATGAAGGTCTCCAACATGAAATTTTCCAGCCCGCCGCGCCCGCAAACGAACTGCGCTGGCTCAAGGAAAAATTTGGGATCGAACCCGGCTATTTTCTTTGGATCTCAAATTTCTATCCTTACAAACAAGCCGAGCGGCTCATCGCCGGCTACGCCCGGCTCGATGCGGAAACGCGTCAACGGCATCCACTGATCATGGCGGGCGGCAACTGGCTCGACGGGCTTGAAGTGACGCAGGCGCAGGTCAAACTTCTCGGCATCGAGCCGGACGTAAAATTCCTCGGTTGGATTAACGACGAATCGCTCGCGCCACTCTACCGTCAGGCAGCCGGGTTTTGTCTGGCCAGCCGCGAAGAAACATTCGGACGTTGCGTCATCGAAGCCATGGCCTGCGGCACACCGTGCGTGGTGAATGACATTCCCATCATGCGCGAAGTCACCGCCGAACATGCACTGATCGTGGATTATCATGACGCCGATGCCGTGGCTGGTGCTTTGCACAAATTGATCGCGGATGAAAAATTAGCTGCGGCATTGCGCACCGCCGGCGTTGCGCGTGCCAGAGACTTTACCTTTGAAAAATTGGCCGCGGAACGCATTACCGTGGTTCGCAATCTTATTGAAAAACATAGCCGGCCAAATTCATTGCGCCGAACCGGTCGCCAATCATCCTGTTTGGATTGAAAATCATAGTGCTCCAACTGAGTTCGGCCGCCAGCATAAACAATCGCCGGCCATTCATTTTTGCGCCAGCAGCCAGTGAGGACGAACCCCGAAATGCAGTTTAGGACCAACAGAATTTATTTTTCGAAAACCCGCCCGCTTTAACTCTGCGATCAATTCGCCTTTTCTAAACCCGATTTCATGCGTATTGGATATTTTCGCCACTCGATACGAAATGCACGTGTGCAAAACATTGGGTTCAGCACATATCAAAAGCCAGCCTTCATCTTTCAAGCAGAGAAAACTGGATCGCAGCACTTCCCGCCAATCAAACGCATGATGCAGCGCCTCATAAACAAACACCGCGTCAAAAGCGGACGCAGGAACCACCATATGCACCGATTCCATTGGCGCGACCAAAAACTTCAGTTTCGGCGACAGTCCTTTTGCTTCGAGACTTTTAATTCTGCGAAAGGCGAGCTCTATGTCAAATTCTGCAATGTCTGTGGCACAGACATCAAATCCCATGGTGGCTAAAAATTCCGCCATCCAACCAGTGCCGCATCCCAATTCCAGAAGTCGCGCTGGCGGCTTCACTTCAAGTCTTTCTAAGACCGTTGCCAGAAGACTAAAATCACTCCAATAATGCCGTCCATGTTTTCCAGGCCAAAATGGCTTTATGATTTCGGCTTTATCCAAATCCGCCGCCGTGACGCCGGGAATTGTAGAATGAAAATTCTTTTCTGCTTGATAGGCTTTTTGCTGGTCCAAAAACACCGGCGGAAAAAGACCCCGTGAATAATCTTCTAAAATCAGCCACGACCCAACCAAAAACTTCTCAAATTTGGAAAGTGGCAGATTCCAACTCTGTGAATTTTTCGCGAACAAGTCTTTGCCACGTTGAAACAACGGCAACTTGGCCAGAACGGCGGCTCCGCGTCGAAGGATTTTTGAAAGCATAAAACTTGGTGGCACCGCCATTAAAATTATCAGCGGTGTTTTAACGGCCGATCAAATTCTTTGTCAATCCCATGCAAAGCAATCCGATCCATTTATTCAGAAACATTTGATTTACGATTTGCGATTTACGATCTACGATTTCACTGCTATTTCACGCGCTGCGCGTAAATCATAAATGACTATCGGTTTTCTCCAACTCAATTCGACCATCGGCGATTTTGCCGCCAACCGGCAAAAACTCTTGGCCGGTTACGAAAAAGCCGTCGCGCTCGGCGCGGAATTCATTCTCGCGCCGGAATTATTTCTCTGCGGCTATCCGCCGCGCGACCTGCTTTTGCGAGATGATTTTCTCGAGGCAAATCTTTCTGCGCTGGAAGAAACGGCGAAAAGCATCGGCGCAATCCCGTTATGCATCGGCTACGTGGACCGCAATTCCGAAAAACCCGGACGTGCGCTCCGCAACGCCGCCGCCGTTTTGCAAAATGGAAAAATCATCTGGCGCACACACAAATGTTTGCTGCCGACCTACGACGTTTTCGACGAAGACCGTTACTTTGAACCGGCCAAAAAAGTTGAGCCGTTCATTTTCAACGGACAAAAACTCGGCATCACGATTTGCGAGGACATCTGGAACGATGAGGATTTCTGGCCGGAGCGTTTGTATCGCCGCGACCCGATCAAGGAACTCATTTCGCAAGGCGCAGAAATTATTTTAAATATTTCCGCGTCGCCGTGGCATGACGGCAAGGAAAAAACGCGGCTGGAAATGCTCCGTTGCGTCGCGCATGACGAAAAAATCCCGCTTGCGCAAGTCAACCTCGTCGGCGCGAACGACGAATTGATTTTCGACGGCCACAGCGTCGCGCTCGATTCGCACGGCGCAGTCATCGCGCTCGGCAAAGGTTTTACCGAGGAAATTTTTATCGCGGAACTGGGCGGAAGCGGAAAGCGCAAAACGCAAAACGGAAGT
The DNA here is from genome assembly GCA_964249225.1 of uncultured Verrucomicrobiota bacterium. Classification (GTDB taxonomy): domain Bacteria; phylum Verrucomicrobiota; class Verrucomicrobiia; order Limisphaerales; family UBA11358; genus UBA11358. The sequence continues at coordinate 9,484 of CAXUBD010000050.1, forward strand.
GAATTTCCCGCGCGCGAGGCGCAGATTTTTTCCGCGTTGTCGCTCGGCATTCGTGATTACGTCCGCAAATGCGGTTTCAAATCGGTGATTCTCGGTCTGTCCGGCGGCATTGATTCGGCGCTCGTCGCGGCGCTCGCGGCGGACGCGCTGGGTGCGGAAAATGTTTTGGGCGTGGCGATGCCCGCGCGATATTCCAGCGCGGGCAGCTTGACGGATGCCGAGGTGCTCGCGAAAAATCTCGGCATTCGTTACGAAGTTTTGCCGATTGAACCGGCGTTTCAAGCAGTGGAAAAACAACTGGCAAAAGTTTTTGCGGGAACGAAGCCGAACGAGGCGGAGGAAAATTTACAATCGCGTTTGCGCGGCGTGACATTGATGGCACTGTCGAACAAATTCGGCGCGCTCGTTTTGACGACGGGCAACAAATCGGAAATGGCCGTCGGCTATTGCACGCTTTACGGCGACATGAATGGCGCGCTCGCGCCCATCGCGGACGTTTTGAAAACGGACATTTACAAAATCGCGCGCTGGGTCAATCGCGCGCGCGAAATCATTCCGCAAAATTCTATTTCAAAGCCGCCGAGCGCGGAATTGCGGCCGGATCAGACCGACCAGGATTCGTTGCCACCTTACGAAATGCTGGACGCGATTCTCGATTTGTATGTCGTGAAAAATCTGGGCAAGGAAGAAATCATTGCGCGTGGATTCGACGCGGCGGTGGTCAGCGACGTGATCAATAAAATAAATTTCAGCGAATACAAACGGCGGCAGGCCGCGCCGGGTTTGAAGATTTCGCCGCGCGCGTTCGGCACGGGGCGGCGGATTCCGATCGCGCAAAAATTCAGCGCAAAAAATTGATCATATAATTCCGCCGATGAAATTTTCCATCATCACGCCGAGCTTTCGCAGTTCAAGCTGGCTCAAGCTTTGCATCGCGTCGGTTGCCGACCAGTCCGGCGTCGAACTCGAACACATCGTTCAGGATTCATGTTCTGACGACGGCACGCAGGACTGGCTGCCGCGCGACCCGCGCGTCAAGGCGTTCATTGAAAAGGACAGCGGGATGTATGATGCCGTAAATCGCGGTTACCGTCGCGCGACCGGCGACATCCTGGCGTATCTGAATTGCGACGAACAATATTTGCCGGGCGCCCTCCAAACCGTTCATGATTTTTTTGAAGCGAATCCGAAAGTTGAAGTCATGCTGGCGGGCAGCATTGTGACGGATGATGAGGGCAAGTATATTTGCCACCGGCATGCGCTGGTGCCGCATCCGCGACATGTCTGGTTTCGCTTTTCGGCATTGACGGCATCTTTTTTTATCCGGCGCAGCATTGTCCAGCAGCGCGGCATTTTTTTTGATCCGCGCTGGCGAGCATCGGGCGATTTACATTGGGTGCTGGCGATGATGCAGGCGGGGGTTTCGATGAAGGTTTGCGATGCGTTCACTTCCATCTTCACGGAAACGGGCGGGAATTTGGGGTTGTCCACCACTGGCATGCAGGAGGCGGCGGAAATCATGGCGCAAGTGCCGGACTGGGTCAAAAAACTCAAGCCATTCTGGATTCTCCAACACCGTTTGCGCCGGATCATGGCCGGACATTTTTCAATGAAGCCGACGAGTTATTCCATTTACACGCGCAAAAGTCCGGGGCACCGGGTAAAATTTGAAGTGTCCAAACCGACGGGCGTCTGGCGGAACCGGTTATAAAATTAACGTCCGCTCAAAAAATCAATATCGAAGGCGCTCGCCGGGTTGATTTGGCGGCGACGGATTTTTGATCGCTTCAGGTTTATGTTGCAGATGTTGCGCCGCGAATTTTTCCACGCGCGGCCAGACTTCGGCCTCGCTGATATTCCACAGACAATGCGGCGTCGGGAAGCGGCAATAATCCGAACACGGTTTGTAAGGGCACGCCTTGCCTTCAATCCATCCGGCCTGCGGGTGCAACGGCGCAAACCATTCCGGCAGGGACGGTCCGAAAACAGTGAAGGTCGGCACGCCGTTGATGGCGGCGAGATGACCGGGGCCGGAACAGTTGCCGATAAAAATTCCCGCGCGGTCAATGAGGGCGAGCAATTCGGTGACGGTGCGCGGACAGGCCACCGCCGTTTCGCCGCATTGTTGCCACCAGGTTAGTTGATCCGGGTCGCAGACGATTTGCACCGTGTGACTGGCGGCGCGCAGTCGTTGCGCCAGGTTTCGGTGGCGTTCCAGCGGCCATACGCGCGCGGGCAGCCGCGCGCCGCTGTGCAGCAGAGCCAAATTTCGCGCGGATGAAATCCGCGGCACGGGAATCTGGTCGCGTCGCGGCAGATTTATTCCCAAGGCCTGGCCGGCCACGCGCCAAAATTCATAATGGTGGGACAACGCGGAGGGCTTGGGGAGCGGTTGGGTGAGAAATATCTGGCTCTGGATCCGGGGGAAACCAAGCCGGTTTTTTGCGCCGATGAATTTCAATAGCAGATGGTCGCGCGGGTCCCAGCGCGCGGAGAGGCCGAATTCAAAGTTTTCGACCGTCAGTTTTTTTTGCAGGCGGAGCATTTCCGGAACCGGCCAGCGCCAGAGATGGTATTTATCTTGGAACGCCGTCCATGGGGCGATGAAGGGAACGATTTTTATTTCCGGCCACAAGCGGGATTGCAGATCCAGCGCATAGGGTTTGGCCAGCAGGGTGAGGTCGAATTTTTCGGCGGCGGCGCGGATGAAGGGCGTGGCGATGACCAGGTCGCCCAGTCCCCACAGTTCGGCGATGAGCAGTTTGGGTTTCACAACGTGCGCGACCGGTTCAATGGATTTCGGGCGGGGACAAAATCATCGTTGCAGAACTGGCCGCAGGTGGGCGAAATCTTTCGCCGGTTGGTTTTCATTTTCATTCCGGGCGATTTTAGCGACAGGCGTGCACACGCCGTTATTGAGGGCGATGCTTAATCCGAGGTAACTGATGAATGTGGACATTTCATTAGACATATTTAAACCTCCGAAGCACGAGGCAAACGATGCTGCTTCCATGCTAAAAAGTATCAGCAAGAGCCCATTGATGTCTTGCAATGCAGGATCGCCATATTTGCAATTGCGATACATCACATGCAATCCTGCTCCCAAAAACCAAAACATGGAGATCACGCCCCAGATACCGAATGGCAGGATGACGGCGAGCATTCCGTTATGGTAATCGCCGGCCAGCGCGAGCGAGTTTTGCGACGCATCAAATTTGCCGGCGGCATTATCAAGGGCACCGCCTGCCATCATTTCATTATACTCTTCCGAGGAAAATGAGAAGCCTTCGCCCAGCAGCAGATGCTTGGGGACTTGTGGCAGCAGCGCTGTCCACATCCGGAGGCGCCAATCTACGCTGTCATCCGCCGATCCTTTCGCATCTGCATCCAGATCCAGCGGCAAAAACGCCAGCGTGCGTTGGAAGGTGTAAGGCAGTTTGTGCGCCAAAGGTACGATGGCCACGCAACCCATCAACCCGATCAATCCGAACACCAGCACCAATGGGGTGCGATGCAATCCCTCCATGAAAAATTTCAGAATGAAGGAAGCCACAAATAAAAACAATGCCGTGCGAAACCCGCCCAGGAAAACCAGCACGAACATCAATAACAGTAGCATCGGCCGCCACAGCTTTCCGGCAAGGAAAATTCCGCGGACGCCATATTTCGCCATCAGCCAAAAATAAACTC
>CAXUBD010000051.1:0-1594 GCA_964249225.1 uncultured Verrucomicrobiota bacterium
GCGGCGCATTCATTTATGATTTGTAATTGACGATTTACGATTTGGAAATCGGATTGACATCGCAATCAATTTAGAAAATTTCCATGAATTGTCGAGGCGCGAAGAATTGCTTTAAAAATCAGGGCGAGATGGAAACATTGTCGAACAGTGACGAGTTCAGCGCGGAATTATTGTGCGCGGTGAGCGCGAGGCCGGCGTAAATGGATTTGCCGAGCGGAATCGTCACGCTGTCCACGCGCTGCCAGTCTTTGCCATCCGCTGAAATGTAGCCGGTGAAAACATTTCCGGCGCGGACAAGTTTTATCCAGTGCGGAACTTTCGCCGCCGGGCCAAGCGTGCTGGCGCTGATGCCGTTCGCGCTGGTGCGAGATTGAAAGGCAGAATTGCCCTCGGCGGTTACAACCATGAGTGCGTGACGCGCGCCGGGTTCAAAGTTTTCGCGGAACATCACGCCAGCCTTCGCCCACGGATCGGTGAATTGCAAGGACGTGACGCGTGCGACAATCTGGCCGTCACCAGTCAGCGGCCGGCCGGCGAAATGAAATGAATCGGCCACGTCCCAGATGTCGTCGCCGGACGCGATGAGATTAAAAAGTCCGTTCAACGAACTCGCCTCGCCCGACGAACTGACGTTGCCGATGTCCGCGTCGCGCCAATTTTTCGGAAGCGACGCGACCGGAGTGTGCAGCGATGAAATCCATTTGCCGATGGCGGCGACGGCGTTGGTGTCCACGACATTTTTGGCGAGCGGCGGCATTTGATTTTGTCCGACGAGGTTGACGCGCCGGAACAAAATGGATTTGTTCGTGTCGCCGGGGACGATGACTTTTGCGCCCAGAATGCCGAGCGGATTTTGCACGGGGCCGTTGATGAGATTTTGCAATTTCAACGGCGTGTCAAAGCGCGCGTCGAAAAACGCGCCGGCGCCGCCAGGGCGATGGCACATGGCGCAGTTCGCGTCGAGATAGGAACGGACGCGAAGTTGCAGCGGCGCGGCGGTGTTGGTGAGGCTGACGAGTTTCGCGTAAAACGCAATATCGGTTTCGTTGAGTTTCGTCGCAAAAAGTCCGAGATGATTCCATGCGCGAAGTTGGTTGTCGGTCACGCCGTTCGGGTATTTGAAATTGGCGTTAAGCTGGCGGGTTTTGATGCCAAGCACGCCACCGGATTGCGGCGTGTGGCAGGTGATGCAATCCTGGCGGCCGGGATAGAACCATTTTTGGACGCGCGTGCCGTCGGCGGTTTTGATGGAAATATTTTCATTCATGCCGGCGGTCACGAGGTCGGCGTCGGAATTATCCGCGCGCCATTTGTAGCTCGCGCCGTAAACGAAGCCGCTGGCGTCGCGGACGAGCAGGCGCGTTTCGAGGCGGCGAAGGATTTGCGGATTCGTGTCGTCCATCGGCAACGAAAAATTTTTCACGAAAACGGTTCCGGCGGGAAACGTCCATTCGCCTTTCGCGGAAAAATTTATTTTGGAATCAGTCGGCAACGCCATCCAACGCGATTTTACCGCGCCGTCTGACCACAACGGTGAATTCACGGAGTAAGGAATCAAAAAAGCCGCCGGTTGCAATTTTTCCAAGTCCGCGAA
>CAXUBD010000051.1:1604-10851 GCA_964249225.1 uncultured Verrucomicrobiota bacterium
GGGCCGCCGCGCTGCAATTTATAAATGCGCCCGCCGGTGCTGCTCATCTGGCAGAGATAAATTTCGCCGTCTGCGTCCGTGCCGAAGGACGACAGGCCGGTGTAATCGGAGCCGGAATTCGGGCCGTCGCCTTTGGGCAGAACGCAGAGAACGGTTTTTTTGATGGGCGTGGTGGTTTCGTCGAGCGCCCAGATGGTGCGATAGACGTTGTCGCCGAAAATATATTTTCCACCGAGGTCGCTCGCGAAATTTTTGCCGCGATAAACGTAGCCGCCGATGATCGCGCGGCCATCGCTGTGCGGATAATCGAAGAGCGGCTGTCGGTTGATGCCGATGAACGGCGGCGTTAAATCGCCCTGCTTGCCTTCGATTTTGTTCCATTGAAAATTCAAACCGGATTCGCCCGGCTCGATGACTTTGATGGATTCGCGCGCGCTTTCGCCGACGTCGCCGATAAAAATCCGCCCGGTCGGCGGATCAATCGTCATGCGATGCGGACTGCGCAGGCCGAGGCAGAAAAATTCTTCGAGCACGTTGGACTGGCCGACGAAGGGATTGTCGTTTGGGATAAAATAATTTGCGGTCAAGCCACCAGTCGGCTGGCGCGGCGGCGCGTGGCTGACATTTCCGCCGCGACAATCCACGTCAATTCTGAAAACGCCGGAGTAGAGACTCTTGTTGATGATCTGGTCGTTGTCGCCGACGGAATTATCACCGTCAGTCCAGTAAAGAAATCCTTTCACCGGATGGAAAAACATTCCGCCGCCGTGGTGCCAGACGGTTTGGTTCGTGAGATCCACGAAAATTTTCGCCGAGCCGGGAATCGCCACGCCGTTTTCGTCGAGCGTATAGCGTTCGAGCCGGTCATGATAAATGTTCGGCAAAATCGGGTTCGGGCGCGTGAACGCATCGCCGGCGACCGTGCCGGGTTTGACCCAGGTGTAATAAACAAAAATAAAATGGTTCGTCGCGAAGCCCGGATGAAACGCGACGCCGAGCAGGCCCGAATCGTCCCAGCCCTGGCATTGATCGTGGATGTCGAGGACGAGTTTTTTTTGCGGCGCGCCCGGATCATTTTCAAACGTCCAGATGCGGCCTTCACGTTCCCAGACGCAAAGTTGATCTGAATCGGGAACGTGGGTGAGGCCGACGGAATTGGTGAAGACGAGATTTGTGAATGCGACGACCGCCGACCAGTTGCCGGAAATGGCCGGGGCGATTTCCGGCATCGTGCCGTTGAGATACGCGCCGACGTTTGGGCGCGCGGTGAGGCCGTAGGGTTTTGCGCCGGCGGAAAAAATGACGCCACCCAGCAAAGCGAGGGAGAGCAGCCATTGGCGGTTTTTGAAAAACGTCTTGATCACAAACGGAACGCGCACAGGATTCTTTGAATTGCGTCCGGCGTCAAATCCGATAATTGACAAAAGCACCGCGCTTTCCGCTTTCCGCCTTCCGCTTTCCGCCTTAATTTGAAGTCATGTTTCGTCCGTGCATTGACCTGCATGAAGGCAAAGTGAAGCAAATCGTCGGCGGCACGCTCGGCGACGCCGGCTTGCGCACGAATTTTGTCTCGGAAAAATCCGCCGCGTGGTTTGCCGAACTTTATCGGCGCGACGGGCTTTTCGGCGGGCACGTCATCATGCTCGGCGCGGGAAATGAAAACGCGGCGCGCGCGGCGCTGGAAACTTTTCCCGGCGGTTTGCAAATCGGCGGGGGCGTGAATGCGTCGAACGCGCGCGACTGGCTCGCCGCCGGGGCATCGCACGTGATCGTGACCAGCTGGGTTTTCCGCGAGGGGCGCGTGGATTGGGACCGGCTTGGCGAACTGGTCAAAGCGATTGGCAAAGAAAAACTCGTTCTCGATCTGAGCTGCCGCAAGCGCGGGGAAAATTATTTTGTCGTCACCGACCGCTGGCAGAAATTCACGGAGTTGATCGTGAATGAAGAAACATTAAAAAAATTTTCCGACTCCTGCGCGGAGTTTTTGGTTCACGCCGTTGACGTGGAAGGTTTGTGCCGTGGCATTGACGGCGGACTCGTGGCGAAACTCGGCCGGTGGTCGCCGCTGCCGCTGACTTACGCGGGCGGCGCGAATTCGCTGGCGGATCTGGAAACCGTCACGAAGCTGGGGCAGGGGAAAGTGAACCTGACGATCGGTTCGGCGCTGGATATTTTCGGTGGCGGCGGCGTGAAGTATGCGGACTGTGTAAAATTCAACCGCCGTCAGAAATAAATTCCTTCACGGAACTTTTTGGATTCTAAAAAATAATTGCGGCGACGCGGGGTTGTAGGGGTTCGCCAAAATTCCCGTGCTCGTGGTCGGCAGAACGGGATTGCCGAAGCGCGTCCAGTTTGTCGAGGTGAGATTCGTCAGGCTTTGGATCTCGTAAAGTTCATAGGCCTTGGCCTGCCATTGCAAAACATTGGTCGCGATGAACGTGCTGCGCTGCGCGGAAGTGCCGTCCTTGGGATTCATGCCGGCGATATATTCCTGCAAGTTGGAGAGCTTGTCGCCGTCGGCATCGTCACCGGCGCGGGATTTGTCGGCGGACCGCGGATCGGCGTGGCCGAAATAAGTCATCATCCACGCGTCGGGAATGCCGTCGGAGGCAGCATCCGAATCATTGTTGAAGGAGATGACGCGCACGCGGACATAGGCCGACGCATTGGTGCCGTCGGAAAAGCGCGCGTTCAGTTCATCGTAATAACTTGAAGTGGCCGGGTCCACGCGGGGCGAATCAGAAAAGTCGGGGCAGGTATATTTTATGAGGCCGCCGATGTTGCTGAACGTGCCGTTGTTCGTGGTGAGATTGGTCACGCTCAGCGTAAGATTGGTGGATTGCAATGCATAACCGCGCAATTGGACTTGGTTGATGCCAGCGACATTCGGCGCAATGTTGGCAGTCGTTATGTCCATGACCCGGTCATAAGAATATGGTGGCGCGCTAGACGGATGCACCGTGCGCACGATGTTGGTGTCGTAGCTATTCAAGGTCGCACCGCGCCCATCCGCATGAGCCAGATAATACATTATGGAATTGGCCAGCACGGAATTGTTGGTCGTGATGTTGCTGGAATGCGCCAGGCCGATGACGTGCCCGATCTCATGCGTAAGAACTTCCGTGAAGGTGGACAATGTCTGCATGGCGACGTTAGTGTTTTTGAGGACGACAAAACCGCACTGGCTTTTGTTGAATTCCACGCCGTTCACATTGCCGCCCGGTCCCCAGTTGGCATTCGTCAGCAGACCCACGCTAAAATAACTGCCGCCCTCGCCTAAAATGTTGCCGGCCGGAATATAATTGTAAGCATCATGCAACTGAATGCGGATGATGCCGTCGTTGGTGTTGATGTTGGGCGAGGCCTGGCCAAAATTCGTAGTCCCCGCAAAAACAAACCTGAAACTGCTTGCCCCCGCCCATGCGGAACAGGCGTTGCTCACCGCGCCCAACGCCTGCGGCAATGTGATGCCCGCCGGCAAAAAAGTCGCGTCCACCAGATACGGAATCGGTTCGCCGCGATCCGGTGTGGGAAAGCGCTCCGGCACGCCCGAACTGTCCGCGAGCAATCCGTTCGTGCTGTTGCCGCTGCTGTCGCCGCTCGGCGCGATGCCAAAACCATCCGGAGAAATCACCGCCGCCTGGTCCGTGACATCCGTGCCGGAATCTTTTTCCGAATCCATTTTGGCGCGGATTTTTTGCAGCAAATTTTTTTGTTCGGAAACGAATCCACCATTTTTTACACGCTGCAATCCGATCACGCCGGCGTCTCCGTTATCGGCGAACAGGGTGCCGTCGCTTCGGCGTGAAATAAACAGAACACACTCCTCGCCGACTTTAAATCGCGGCGACAAATCATCCGCCATGCCGAGGCCGTCCACTTCGCCGCCGTGATGCAGCAACTGGATCACCGGCGGAAATTTTCCCTTGAACGCCTCGTCCACGCGCAGCGCGGTCCGCGTGTAAATCATTCCACTCGCAGTTTTGTAGGATTTTATTTCCAGCACCGTGCCGCGAAAAACGGCGCGCGCGGATTGAAGTTGCGCGTCAAAAGTCACGGGCAGCAGGGAAGACGCCTGGGCACGGAACAAGCCGAGCAGTCCAATAAAAAAACAGGCTGCGGGCAGTTGAAAGAAAAATCGCCGCACGCCTCAAAAGTAACATCGCGCCCGCCAAATTCAAACGTTGAAAAATCAGCCCGCCTTTTGCTCCGTCGCAAAGAGATCGGCCACGACGATCCGAAATTCGGGGATCAATTTTTCCGCCAGCACTTCCTTTCCGGCCAGAATGCCCTTGAGCGCGAGACCAAATTCCGTGGTGTGATAAATCTCCACGATGTCGTAGCGCGGGTCAATCATCCACAATCGCGGCACGCGGATTTTTTCATACACTTCTTTTTTCACAAACGTGTCGGCGTTGTGGTCGTCGCGACTGACGATTTCCACTGCGAGAAATAATTTTCCCGTCGCCGCCGTCACGAGCGCGAGGTCGGGACAAAGCGCCGTCGTGCGCGTAATCTGAATCCTCGCGCGCGGCGGAAGCAGTTGCGTGGTCGCGAGGCCGGCCACGCTGACGGCCATTTCGCGGTGCAGCCGTTCGCAGATGATTTCGTGCCGCTCGCCCGGCGCGGAACGCGGCAGCGACGCGCCTTCAAGAATTTCCTCATACGGCTGGCTCATGGATTTAGTTTCAAGTTGCAGGTTGAAAGTTGCAAGTTTTCAATTTTGCCCTTTATGAATTTATAGAACTTGATACACTAATGGTCAGTTGAAAATGATTGAACATGATCCGTTTCTTAAAAACACTGTTTAGCGTCTTGGTCTATTTGTTGGGTGGGATCGTCTTTGTGTTTGTTGGTTATCATGTGCTTCATCTTATTGGTTTTCTTCCTAGGACCAGCTTGGTAGCATCTTTGCCAGTGGGCATTATAGCGTTCATTATTTTTATTTGGTGGAATTGGGATGAGGATTTCAAGTCGTGGTATGATCCAGACCATCAAATGGGAAATGAAGAGTTGAAATTTGTTCCGGCGTTATTGATTCTTTTAATATTGGGAATTTGCTTTTCAGCGTGGTTTTTTCTGCCGTTGCTGTTGAAATAACGGTAGCAAAACCAATTACCTTGTTGACGAAGCTGTAGTGAGAAATCAAAGCTTGCAAAGATTCTTCCAACTGATAGTCTCCGCGCTCTTTTGATATATTTATGTCAGTAAAAATTCGCATGAAACGGGTCGGGACCAAAAACACGCCGGTGTATCGCATCGTCGTGGCCGACAGCCGCAGTCCCCGCGATGGCAAGTTCATCGAGGAAATCGGCCTTTACCAGCCCTTGAAAAAGGACGACAACTTTTCGCTCAAGCTCGACCGCGCCCAATACTGGATCAGCAAAGGCGCGCAGCCGAGCGACACCGTTGCCAGCTTTCTCAAGAAACTGAACAAGGCAGCGGCGGCACCAGCAACCGCGGCGGTTTGAGATATTTCCGCGCGATGCAGGCGTTTCTCGAATACGTCGTCAAGGGGCTCGTGCAAAATCCCGGCGCGGTGACGGTCACGCCGGTGGAACGCGCAGGAGTAACGGTTTATGAATTGCGGATGGACGCGTCCGACGTTGGAAAAATCATCGGTCGGCAGGGGATGACGATCAACGTGATTCGTTCGCTGCTGCTCGCTGGCAGCGCGAAAAAAGGTTTGCGTTGCTCGGTCGAGATTGTGGAAGAAAGTTGAAGGGTCAAATGGTTGAAGCGGAAAGTTCGGGAACGATTCAACCATTTGATAAATCACGCTTCAACGAAATGAAGATCGACGTGCTCACTTTGTTTCCGGCGATGTTCGCCGGGCCGCTCGACGAAAGCATCGTCAAGCGCGCGCGCGAAGCCAAATTGCTGGACCTGAAAATCCATAATTTGCGCGACTGGACGCATGACCGGCACAAGACCGTTGACGACAAACCGTTCGGCGGCGGGCCGGGGATGTTGCTGAAAGTCGAGCCGCTGTTTGAAGCGATTGAAAGTTTGCGGCGCGCGGAAACGAAAGTGATTTTGCTTTCGCCCAGCGGAAGAAAATTTACGCAGGAAATTGCGCGCGAATTGTCGCAGGGAAAAGATTTGCTCTTGGTCTGCGGCAGTTACGAAGGTTTTGACGAACGCGTGCGCGAGGCGCTGGCCGACGACGAATTATCCATCGGCGATTATGTGCTGACGAACGGCGCGCTGCCCGCGATGGTGGTGATTGACGCGGTCGCGCGGTTGTTGCCCGGAGTTTTGGGCGACGATGAAAGTTCGCACGACGAATCGTTCAGCGCCGGGTTGCTGGAATATCCGCAATACACGCGGCCTGCGGAATTTCGCGGGATGAAAGTTCCCGAAGTGCTGCTGTCCGGCAACCACGCCGAGATCGAGAAATGGCGGCGCGAACAGGCGAAGTCGCGGACGGAAAAACAAAGGCCGGATTTGTTAAAATAAAATTTAAGAAAATTTATGAACCAGATATTACAAAGAAAAATTGAATCGGAACAATATCGCAAAGACGACTCGAAGTTCACCGTCGGCGATTCCGTGAAAGTCCACACCAAGGTCGTCGAAGGCGACAAGGAACGCATCCAGATTTTTGCAGGCGTCGTCATCGGCAAACGCGGCACCGGCCTGAACGAGACGTTCAGCGTGCGCCGCATCAGCTACGGCGAAGGCGTGGAACGCGTTTTCCCGCTGCACTCGCCGCGCGTGGACAAGATTGAAGTTGAGCGCCACGGCCAGGTGCGCCGCGCGAAACTCACCTACCTTCGCAAACGCCTCGGCAAGGGCGCGACGCTGGTGAACGAAAAACAGGAAAAAGCCGTGGCCGCACCGGCGAAATAATTTTGCAGACACAATTTCACGAAGGCGGGGCGCAAGCCTCGCCTTTTTTATCGGCACAATGGCATATACGGCGTAAATTTCTTTACGAGAAATTCAACTCGCTGCCGCAGTTCGTCTGTTGAGATTGTTTTCTGCGTATGATGATGAAGATGTTCGATGGATTTTCCTGCCTTTTGTCTTTGTAGTTTTCGTTCAACAATTTCTTTCCGTTCATGGACTCCAATTAGAAAATGAATCAAAATGCCGTCAGATGTTTCGCCGCAAAAATAATGCTTAAAATGAGGGTGGCTAGAAATGCCGGAAGTTGATTTCCATTTATTACAATATTGAAGATCGTCACGCAGCTTCTTAAAACAAGTAAGGTAGTCTGGCCACAAATCCAATTTATCCAACATATCTAAATGGAAAAGCCAAAGCTTATGCTGGTAGAGCTTTTTTAGATTTGGGGACATTTGATCGGAATGTCGTTCGGCTGTTGCCATTAAGGAAGCAGAAAGAGCAAGGCCTTCATTGTATGAGCGAGTTGAGCGGATAAATTCGCTTATCATATTCCAAACCGGATACTGACAAAGCAGCCGCATCTTTTCGTAGGAAATTTTTATGCAAAGTGATGATTCTGAATTATCACCGAGCAAGTTGGGCGAGCTTACCGAAGTCATGCCGTTCAATAAAACAGAAGTTGTCATTGGCCTGATTTCAGTTGTTTTGATAAATGCCATTGAGCGGTTTCGTCCCCAAGCCATCGTTCTCGGTTAGATTTGCGCCACACTTGGACTAAAAGCCATTCAATAACTTCACGTTCTGTAAGATCAATCATCGGAACAGATTCAAACATCTCTTTGCCGAATTTGAACGGCACAGATAACGCCTGTGTAATATGCGACGCATAAAACAAACGCTCTCTATAAAAATACTCCTGAACCGAAGTCATATTCGGACGGCATTTTGATTCCGCAAATTGGATCGCAATAATATCAACAGCACGTCGCGTGCGTGATTCCAATCGGATAATAAATCGCAACCAATCTTGAAGTGTTATAGCTGTTTTAGATTGAGGGACGCGAACAGGTTCAACCCAACAGAGTTCTTCAGCCAAAATTTCATCTATTTTATTCCATGTCATTTTTATCAAATTTCACCGCAAATGATTCGCCGCGTCGGCAAAGCCGGCGACGATTTCATCGCGCGACTTCAAGTTGCGGATGCGCACGTAGGATTCGCTTTCCACTTTGGCCGTGAACGCCGCCTTCAATTCCTGCGCTCGCTTGAATTGTTTGTCCGGCTTGGCGGGCGTGAGCGGATACTCGACGGCAAATCCGGCGGCGCGCAATTCCTGGATGAGTTTCAGCGACGGCGCGCGGAGGGTTTCGTCCTCGATCAAAACAAACACGTCCACGTTCGCGTCGAATTTCGGCAGCAGGCCGCGCGCTTTCAAAATCTCCAGCAGCACCACGTCACCCATGCCGAAGCCGAGCGCGGGCAGGCTCACCTTGCCGCCGCTGATGAGCTTGACGAGGTTGTCGTAGCGTCCGCCGCCCGCGATGGCGCGGAACTCGCCCTTGGCATCGAACGCCTCGAACACGACGCCGGTGTAATACGCGAGGCCGCGGATGACGCGATAATCAATCTTGATGAAATTGCCGAGGCCGCGCGCGGCGAGATTTTGCAAAATGTTTTCCAATTCCAATGTCGGCTTGCCGGATTCGATGAATTGGTTCACGTCCGCGAGGGAAAATCCGAGCGCGGATAATTTTTTTTCCGATTCTTCCTTCGGCGTGCGTTCGAGTTTGTCAATGATTTGGAAAAAATTGTATTCGCTCGCGGAATCATTTCCGCTTTCCGCTTTCCGCTTTCCGCTTTTATAGAATTCCTGCCACGCATTGCGGCTGCTCAAGCGGATGACAAAATCCTGCTCGGTCAAACCGAATGCACGCAGCGTGTCAATGAGCAGCGCGATCAATTCCGCGTCCGCCGCCGGATCGCTTTCGCCGATGATGTCGGCGTTGAATTGGAAATGTTCGCGCAAACGGCCTTTCTGCTGGCGTTCGTAGCGAAAGAGTTGCGGGAGCGCGAACCACTTGATGGGTTTTTTGTAATTGCGTTCGTGCGCGGCGACCATGCGCGCGAGCGTCGGCGTCATTTCTGGCCGGAGCGAAACGGCGCGTTCGCCCTTGTCCGTGAAGTTGTAGAGCTGTCCGACAATTTCCTCGCCGCTCTTGGTCGTGAACAATTCAAGCGGTTCAAGCGGCGGGCCGTCGTATTCGCGGAAGTTGTAACGCTTGGCGGTTTCGCGCCATTTGTCAAAAATGAATTGGCGCGCGTCGGCGCTCCAGGTGTCGGCGTGCGGGAGCGGTTCGGGATAAAAATCTCTGAATCCGGGCAATCGTTCCATGCC
>CAXUBD010000051.1:10861-13153 GCA_964249225.1 uncultured Verrucomicrobiota bacterium
GCCCAAGAAGGTAAGAAATTTTTTTAATTAGGAAAACAGGAAAGCATGAAAAGAATTTTTCTATGTTCCTGCTTTCCTGATTGAATCAGTTCGCCGCTGGCAGTTTCAAAACTTCGGCGCGCATTTCCTTGCCGGCCTTGAATTTCACCATGGAGCGGGCGGGAATGGGCACGGCGGTGGCGGGCGCGTTGGGATTGCGCCCGACGCGGGCCTTGCGGACTTTCACCTCGAACACGCCGAAGTTGCGCAGTTCCACCTTGTCGCCCTTGGCCAGCGCCTCGGCGATGTAGTCGAGCGTTTTTTGCACCACGTCGAAAACCTGCTGCTGAATGAGGCCAGTTTCGTTGCTGATGCGGATGACTAGATCGCGTTTGGTTAGGGTCATAGTATTGGTGCTGATTTTCTGTTGCTACACTCGCATCTATATTTTTTGCGCGGAACGCAGTCAAGCGCTTAATTGACTTTTCTGTCCTGCCCTTAAAGGGGATGGTTTTCGGCGCAATCCGACTTGACTCGCCGGGGCAAAGTTGTGTCTTTTTTTCGCGCTGGACGCCGATTTAAAAACTTTACACTTTCGGCGTGGATTCGCAGAGTGGAAGCGTGATTGAAAGCAGTTTAAGGGTTCAACCGATGCAATCGTCTTCGGCCACCCGGCTTCAAAATGATTTTACGACCGGCCTGCAAGCCGCCATCCGGCGGTCGCAGGCTTTTCTACTGGGCGAACAAAAGCCGGAAGGTTTTTGGAACGGCGAATTGATGGTGGATTCCACGCTCGTTTCCGACATGGTGGCGTATCATCATTGGAACCGCAGCTTGGACACAGAATGGCAGCGCAAGGCGGTCAATCATCTTTTCTCGATGCAATTGCCGGACGGCGGCTGGAACATTTATTACGGCGGCCCGTCGGAAGTCAACGCGACCATCAAGGCGTATCTCGCGCTGAAACTCGCGGGCGTGCCGGTGACTGATCCACGCCTGTTGCGCGCGCGCGAAGTTGCGCTGCATTTCGGCGGTGTGCCGCGCATGAACACCTTTTCAAAACTGTATCTCGCGCTCATCGGACTTTTTCCGTGGGAATACGTCCCGACGATTCCGCCGGAAGTGCTGCTCATCGGCAAATGGTTTCACGTGAATTTCTGGGACATGAGCAACTGGTCGCGCGCGATGCTCGTGCCGCTGGCCATCATCAGCCATTTCAAACCGACGCGTCCGGTGAACGTCACGCTCGACGAACTTTATCCCGCCGGAATCCATGAACGCGACCTCGCGCTCGCGCCCGACCCGGAAAAAATTTCGTTGCGAAATTTTTTCCTGTGGCTCGACCGGCTGCATAAATTCGCCGAATGGTTCGCCGAGCATGGCATCCATCCGTTCCGAAAAACCGCGCTGAAAAAATGCGAGAACTGGATGCTCGAACGCTTTGAAGGCACGGATGGTTTGGCCGCGATTTTTCCGGCGATGCTCAATTCGCTCATCGCGTTGAAAGCTCTCGGTTATCCCGACGACCATCCGCAAGTCGTCCGCGCCGCGTATGAATTAAAAAAACTGGAGCACGAGACAAAAGATTCCGTCCGCATCGAGCCTTGTTTTTCTCCGGTCTGGGACACGGCAATTGTTTTGATTTGCCTGCACGAATCCGGCGTTTCCGAAAATGATCCGCGATTGAAAAAAGCCGCCGACTGGCTCATTGACCGGGAAATCCGTTTTCGCGGCGACTGGGTTCACAAAAATCCCGCGAAGGTCGAGCCGAGCGGCTGGGTTTTTGAATTCAACAACAAATGGAATCCCGACGTGGACGACGCCGCGATGGTGTTGCTCGCGTTGCGAAAAATTCCGACGGACAATCCGCAGAAACGCGACGAGTGTTTCCGGCGCGGCCTCAAATGGATCATGACGTTTCAATGCAAGGACGGCGGCTGGGCGTCGTTCGACAAGGATTGCACGAAAAATATCCTGGAAAAAGTTCCGTTCGCCGACCACAACGCGATGCTCGATCCCGAATGCGCCGACATCACCGCGCGGATTTTGGAATTGCTCGGCTACGAGGGTTGGAGCACGAGCCATCATCAAATCAAAGACGCGCTCGCCTACATTCGCGAGGAACAGGAGGAAGACGGCTCATGGTATGGCCGCTGGGGCGTGAATTACATTTACGGCACGTGGCAGGTGTTGCGCGGTATGAAGGCGCTGAACCTGAACATGAATGAAGACTGGCTCCAGCGTGGCCGCGCGTGGCTGGAAAGCGTGCAGCATGAGGACGGCGGCTGGGGCGAGCGCGGCAACCCCTACGAC
>CAXUBD010000052.1:0-11590 GCA_964249225.1 uncultured Verrucomicrobiota bacterium
CGCGCGAAAATTGGACGAATCGAAAATGAAGGCGCCGGTGTTCGGCAAGGTGGTGAAATTAAATTTGTTCGGCCAGTTCGCGCGGACGCTCGGCACTTTGCTGCAAAACGGCGTGCCGGTGCTGACGGCGTTGAAAATCACGGAGCAGGTGCTTTCCAACTCGCTCATCAAGGAAGCGATCGCCAAAACGCGCGAAGCGGTCACGGACGGCAAAACGCTCGCGCAACCGCTGGCGCAGAGCAAATTGTTCCCGCAATTGATGGTGGACTTGGTGCGCATCGGCGAGGAGACGGGCGACGTGCCCGGCGCGCTCAACAACATCGCCGACACTTACGAGAACGAGTTGCAGACCGCGTTACGCGTGATGACCGATTTGATCGGCCCGGTGCTGATCATCGTCATGTCCGTCATTGTCGGCTTCCTGATGTTGAGCATCTTTTTGCCGCTATTCCGGCTGATTTCGCAAATCCATTGAGCCTCACGATGAAAACGGCGGTTGCCAGAAAAAAAAATCCGCGCCGGGCCTTCACGTTGATCGAGATCATGATCGTCGTGGCCATCATCGGCCTGATTGCGGCGATGGGATTGCCTTCGATCATGATGGCTTTGCGCAAGGAAGGGCTGCGCAAGGCGGTGAGCGATCTGCAGGACGTTTGCAGCGAGGCGCGCTCGCAGGCGATTTTCCGCGACCAGAAAATGGCGGTCGTTTTTCACCCGGCGCAACGGCGGTTTGAAGTCGAAGGCGCGGCGGCCAGTGACAATGCCGATGCCACCGACAAGTCTTCGGGCAAAGTCACCGGCACGACGCTGCCGGAGGGGGTTGATCTGGCGATGCTGGACATCAACTTGCAGGATTATGGTGCCGCGGATTGGGCGCGCGTTTTTTTTTATCCGAACGGCACGAGCGACGAGATGACGGTCGTGCTTCACGCCAAAGACCAGTGGCGCAAAATCACGCTGGAGTTTTCCACCGGCATGACCGCCGTGTCTGACGTCAACCAATGAAGGCCGAAATAAAAACCAGCGCGCGTCGAAAAGCGTTTTCACTTTTGGAAGTGATGATCGCCAGCGCGCTTTTTTTCATGGCCGTGTTCGCGATTCTGGGTTTGGTGTCCAGCTCGCTGAACAATTTGCGCCGGCTGCAGCGTCCGCTCGTGGATGCCAGCGCGCTGGCGGCGGCATTGTCGCTCACCAACAAACTCGTCGAAGGCACGGCTTCGGGCAATCTCGGCGACCTGCTCGGCAAGGATTACGGCGGCTACACGTGGACGAGTGACATCCAGGAAGTGCAGACGAACAAATTGTTTCAGGTGGATTTCGTGGTGCAGGACTCCGGCGGCAATCGCGCGGTCGTCTCCCAAATCAGCCTCCTGCTTTTTCGTCCGCAATCGGACGCCGGCGCGCTTGACGGAGGCATGGGACACAAATGAAATTTTTCCGGCGAGAACTGAAAGTCGGGAGTGGAGCGCCCGCGCACCGCGCCGCGTTCACCCTGGTGGAAATCATGATCTCCATCGCGCTGCTGGGTCTGCTCATCGGCGCGGTTTATTCAACGTGGATGTTGATCCTGCGTTCGGCCGAAGTTGGTCAGTCCGCCGCCGCGCAAGCCCAGCGCGAACGCATCGCCATCGGGACGATTGAAGACTCGCTCATGTGCGTCCAGTCTTTTCAGGCGTCCATGCAGTATTACACGTTCATCGTCCAGAACGGCGACCAGGCGGGATTGAGCTTCACCGCGCGGCTGCCGGAGGTTTTTCCGCGGAACGGAAAATTCGGCGACTTCAATGTGCGCCGTCTGGCCTTTGCGATTGAACCCGGCGCGGATTCGGAGAACAACCTGGTGCTGCGCCAGAATCCGATCCTCATGGACTTGGACAAGGATGAACAGACTTACCCGCTCGTGCTGGCGCGCAACGTGAAAAAATTCACCATCGAATGTTGGGACACCAATGCCTTGGATTGGGCGGATGAATGGGACAACACGAACTCCGTTCCCCCGATGGTGCGCATCAGCCTCGTGCTGGGCGGCAAGGCGGATTCCGGCAACGCCGCGCCGACGCTCTCCTTTTCGCGCATCGTGGCCATTCCGTCCATCACGCTGCCGAGCATCGTGCAAAACGGCCGGGCCAATTCCGGCCCCAATTCTTTGTCTGGCATCAAGCGGCCGGGCCAGCGCTGATGAAAATTTCCACTTTAAAAAAACAAAACGGTTTCGCCGTCATCATCGCGCTGATCGCGATCACAGTGCTGTCCATTCTCGCGGCGGCGTTCGCGTATTCGATGAAAGTCGAAACCAAGCTCCTGGCAAATTCCAATTCCAACGAACAACTTCTCTGGCTGGGCCGCTCCGGCGTGGAATATGCCCGCTGGATTTTGGCCCAGCAAACGACGATCGCGGCGGAGCCCTACGATTCACTGAACCAGATCTGGGCCGGCGGACCCGGCAGCCTGGCCGATTCCAACAGCGTGCTTGCGGGCATTTCGCTGGACAATGTGCCGGTCGGTGAAGGCACGATTTCACTTAAGATCATTGACCTCGAACGTAAAGCCAACATCAACACCGCTAACACCGTTGAACTGCAACAGGCGCTCACCATCATGGGCGTGGACGCCAGCGTCATTTCCGTCGTGTCCGATTCAATTCAGGATTGGATCGACCCGGACGACGCGCCGCGCATCGCCGGCGCGGAGAGCGATTATTATCAAGGACTCGATCCCGCTTACTACGCCAAGAACGCGCCCATTGATGATCTGTCCGAATTGCTCCTGGTCAAAGGCATCACGCGCGAGATGTATCTCGGCGGAGCCTCGACCAACAGTTCGGGCGCGACCTTCCAACACAAACTCGGTCTCGGAAATGCGCCCGGTGAGCAGCCGGATTATCCGTTTGGACTGGTGAATCTTTTCACGGCGGTTTCATCCGGCAAAATCAACGTCAACACCGCCGACGCGAACGTCCTGCAACTCATTCCCGGCGTGGACGAATCCACGGCGGCAAGCATCATCAAATTCCGCTCCGGCCCCGATGGCGAAGACGGCACGGAAGACGACACGCCCTTAAAAAATGTGGGCGATCTCGCCGCCGCCGGCGTCAATCCCCAGGCCGTCGGCCAGCTCGCCCAGCTTTGCACCGTGCGCAGCGCCGTGTTCGAAGTCCACGTCACCGCGCAGATCGGGACTTACCAGCGCGAATATGTCGCCCTTCTTTTCCGCAATAACGGCGCGGACATCCAGGTCTTGAGTTTTTATTGGAAGTGACGCAAATCAGGGTTGAATTCGCCGCGCCGAAAAATTATCGTTGCCCCATGCGTCGGCTCCTGATGATTTTGCTTTTGCTCGTTTCGCTTTCGGCGGCGTTCGCGGCCGACACCGTCAACGGCCGCGTTGTCAAAGTCCTGCCGCTTTTCCTCAACCTTAAAGGCCACGATGCCGTGACGCCGAGCCTCTTCGACCGCGACGCTTACCAGGCATGGTTGCGCCTGAACACAAATCAGATTTCCGCGCTGCGCTTGGATGTCTGGTGCAAAACGGCGAACGCCGGCAAAACGAAATTGACCCTGCGCGCGGAACTGCGCGGCATCGGCGACAACAATCTGCCTCGCGTCGCCGTTCTGGAAAAACCCGCCGCGACCGGTTTCTTTCATCGCTGGACTTCGCTCACGCTTGACGGCGCGGACTACAAAAAACTCGGCGCACTCGTCGCATGGCGCGTCACGCTTTGGTCCGGCGACCAGATGTTAAGCGAACAAAAATCATTTTTATGGTGACGCCCGCGTTCCGCGTTTTTTTGATCTGCCTGCTCGCGCTTTCAGGCGCGACGACGCTGCCCGCCAAAGATTTCGCCGCTTATCGCGCCGGCGACATCGCCAACGAAGACATCTCCACGCCGGTGGCGCTCGACGTGATCAATGCCGGCGCGACGGCGGCATTGAAATCCGCCCAAGCGCTGAAAACGCCGGCGATTTTCCGCGATTATTCCGACACGACCAACGCGATGGCGAATGAATTTCTTGCCGCGTTCAATGCCGCGCATTCCAATTTTCTCGCCGCCATGCAGGAAACATTTCATTCGCCAGCACTTGATGAAACCAACATCGCTTCGCCGGATTTCGGCTATTTCATCACGGCGTTCAACATCAAAAATAAAAATTTTCCGGTCCCCACCAATCTCGCAACCATCTGGGCGCACGGCGACACGGGTTTGGCCCTGCAAACCAAATGGCTTGCAGTGCTGGAACAAATGTCGCACCGCCCGATCCGGCCTGATGAACTGCCCGCCGATTTTGTCATCGGCGAAATCGTGCGGCTCGTACCGCCGGACAGCCCCGGCGAAAAGCTGCCATCCGGCGACGCGCCGGAGCGCGGCAAACTCATCACCGAATCCAGCATGACGACGATTTCGCATTTGCGCGTTTTGTTCCGCCGCAGATTTTCCACGGATGAACAGCCGCTGGCGCGAATCCTCGGCGAGTTTCTGAAACCCAATTGCCTTCCCGAGGCTGCGCTCACGCAAGCCGCCCGTGACCGGGCCGTCCGCCAGCTGGTGGTGGCCGATCATTACGACGCCGGGCAAATCATCATCCGGCGCGGCGCGGCGGTTGATGAGAAAATCCGGGCCGCGCTCGACCAGTTGAATGAAAAATTGATGCCCGGTTTGCTCAACCAGCAGATCGCCGCCGAGCGCGATCGCGCGCAACGGGTCAGCGAACAGGCGCAACGCGAGCACGCCCAGGCTTTGGAGTCCAGCAACCTGGCCGAAACCGCGCAGGACGAAGTGACGCGGATGCACAATCAAGCGGTCATCGTGCAAAACCAGGCCGAGAAAATTCGCCAACGTAATCAATGGTTGAGTGGCGCGCTCGTCGCCGTTTCCATCATCACCCTTGCGGCGTTGTCGCAATTATTGCGGCCGGCGCGGCGCGGCGCGGCGCCTCCGGCGCGGTCAAGGGATTTGCTGGCAGAAAACGCTGTGAACGCGGACGCCCGCGCCAGAATTTCCCCGGCGGATGCCGAGGTTCTCGCGCCTTATCTGATGCAAGCGGTCAAGGACGCGGTCATTCAAGGACTCGCCGCGCAACGCGGTGAATTGCTCCAGGGCCAGCAGATCGCGACCGCCGAAATCACCGGACTCGTGCGGCGGCTGGATGAATTGCAAGCGCCGATGTATGTGCGTTTCCAGACTTACGAAAAGCGGATTGAGGAATTGCAAAACGATCTTTCCATCCGCAGCGCGGAAAACCGCGAACTCTTGAAACTCAAGATTGAAATGATCCGCCGCCAGCTTGAAACCGAGCGCGCGCGTGAACCGGTGGAATCAGACTGGGGCACTACTCTGAGTTGAAACCTTTTCCTGCGTCTGCAACGCGCGCTCGTAGCATTGCAACGCCTCGTCATAGCGCGCCAGGCGGTTGCATAATCCGCCTTTTTGAAGATATGCGATGGTCAGGGAGCCGTTCGCGGCGATCGCGCGGTCATAACACGCGATGGCTTCGTCCAGCCGCGCGAGTTTTTCCAGCGCGCCGCCTTTTTTTACCAGCGCGTCGCCGTGATCCGGCTGCAGGCCCAGTGCCACGTCAAAACATTCCAGCGCCCTTTCCGGTTCGTTGGCGTCGAGCAACGACTGTCCTTCGGCGAGCAGGTTGGCGACGCATTCCTCGCGGTCTTTTGCATCCGCCGACATTCCATTGCGCGCCCCCCCGTTTGCGAGGACATTTTGTTTGGGGGCGGTCGAAGTCGTTTCGGCCAGCGGCGGGCGCGTGGATTGTTCCATTTCCAAAATGCGTTTTTCCAGATGATCCACCGCGTTGAACAGCCGCGCATTGGAATTTTCCACCGCCGCGCGCCCGGGCGCGGCGAAGTCAGTGACCGCCGCGACCGAGGGCAGTGCGCGGCCGTTGCCGTTGGCGAGCGCAAGCGCGGAGGTTTGCTGCGTGGACAGTTCGACGAGCTGTGAGAACGCGCGCCACTGGAAATAAATCATGAGCACCACGATTCCCAGGCCGACCGCTCCGAGTGTTCCCACCAGGATCAAAAAGAACTGCTGCGCTTTGCGCGCCGACTCAACTTCTTCGGCGTGCTGGACGGCGATGGTTTGCTCCAGCGTTTGAATGCGCGCGGCCATGGTATCGGCATTGCGCTGCGCGGTCACGGCGGCTTCCTGACGATTGCTTTCGATGCTTAATTGCACCGCATGAAGTTGCTCCTGCATCTGGAGATAACCATTCATCGTGACCGTGGCCGGCGCGGCGGCTCCGACGGGCGGCGGCGGGGAAAAAGAATTGGTTTCAGCGGCGAAAAGGCGCGTGCCCACGGCGAAACCGGCGCAGACGGTGAAAAAAATTAAACGAAACTTGGCGTTCATAAACAACCGCGCCAGCCTGAAACGCCGGCGCGCCGATGTCAAGCGCCCGGCAGGCGGACTTATTCGCAAACAATTCACGGCTTGTTCAAATCAAACTCCAGCCGCGAGCGCGAGCCGGTCTGGACATTTTCCATGACGAGCGTCTGCACCTGCCACTGGCCGTTCACTTTTTTGAAATCTTTCGGATAAAAATCCTTGAGCAATTTGCCGTTCGCGTCGTAAGCGTAAGCCTCGACGATGCCGAGCGATTCCTCGTCAATCCACGAAACCACGCGCGAATAACCGTTCGTGGACGGATCCGGATTCGTGCTTTCCAAAACTGCGATGGAATTCTTTTTTCAAAATTTTCTGCGCCGGCCAGTGGAAAAATTCTAAGCCTAAATCGCAAATCCAAAAATCGGAGACGGCAAAAGCAATCATTGTTTCGTTACCTCGCAACAACCGCGCGTCGAAAATGTCACTTTCAATCGCTCTAGGCACATGCTGGCTTGTGTAATAAATTGTTGGATGTCCGATAGTGCTCTTAAAAATTATCAGCCGCTCAATCGAACGATCATCGGAATTTGTTCCAACATCATAATCCATTCGATAATTGTCCTCTTCAACCGTTACCGTAATGTTTAAATGCAAATTAGTGCTCTCGCCATTCTTACTTCGGATTTTCAAAATGCCGGTATTGGTGGAATTTCCCGCTGGGTGCATTTCGCAAAGCTGTCTCGCTAAATTCCGTCCTTGAATTTCCGCAGCGGACAAAACATTCGTCGTTTCCGCCGCCGCGCCAAACGCAACAAACAAAATTATTGCGGCCAAAAACAATAGAAAAAATCTGGTGGGGCGAGCGTCCCCGCGAGCCGTCTTTTGAAAATGTTCGCCACGGCTCGCGGGGATGCTCGTCCCACCTTGAAAATTCGATTTCACTTCGCCTCCAGCGCAAGTTGCAGCACTTCGGAAATCTGCCGCACAAAATGCACTTTCAATTTCGCGCGCACTTCCGCTGGCACTTCCAGCCAGTCGGATTTGTTTCCTTCCGGCAAAATCACCTGCTTCACGCCGAAACGCGCCGCCGCGATCACCTTTTCCTTGATCCCGCCGACGCGCAGCACGCGGCCGCGCAGACTGATTTCGCCCGTCATCGCCGTGTCCGAACGCACGCGCCGTTTCGTCAACAGCGACGCCAGCGCGGCGACGAGCGTCACGCCTGCACTCGGCCCGTCCTTCGGCGTGGCGCCGGCGGGAACGTGGATGTGCAAATCATGTTTGCCATAATCGTCCAAATTCAAATCCAGTTTTTTCTCCTGGCTGCGCAGATAACTCACCGCCGTCTGCGCGCTTTCCTTCATCACGTCGCCGAGCGAACCGGTCAACAGCAAACCGCCGCGCCCGCGCATCCGCGTGGCTTCAATAAATAAAATGTCGCCGCCGACCGGCGTCCACGCGAGGCCGGTCGCGATGCCGTATTCGCTGATGCGCTCGGCGGTTTCGGAAATGAACGGCGCGTGGCCGAGAAAACTTTTCAGATTTTCGGCGTCGAGCTTGACCGTCACGGCCTTGCCGTTTTGGGAAATGATATTGCGCGTGGCCTTGCGCGCGAGCGCGGCGATTTCGCGTTCCAATTGTCGCACGCCGGCCTCGCGCGTGTAGCCGCGGATCAGCGCCCGCAACGCGGCGTCGGAAAATTTCAAATCGCTTTTTGTCAGGCCATGTTCCTCGATCTGGCGCGTGACGAGATAACGCTTGGCGATCTGCAATTTTTCCGATTCGGTGTAGCTCGGCAATTCGATGACTTCGAGCCGGTCGCGCAACGCGGGATGAATCGGCTCCAGCCAGTTTGCCGTAGCAATGAAAAGCACGCGCGACAAATCAAACGGCAAATCCAGATAATGATCGGTGAACGTGTGATTTTGCGCGGGGTCTAAAACTTCGAGCAACGCCGCCGCCGGATCGCCGCGAAAATCCGCGCCGACCTTGTCGAGTTCGTCCAATAGAATCACAGGATTGCGGCTTTCGACGCGGCGCAAAGTCTGAATAATTCTTCCTGGCATCGCGCCGACGTAAGTGCGGCGATGGCCGCGAATCTCGGCTTCGTCGCGCATTCCGCCGAGCGAGATTCTTGCAAATTTTCTGCCGAGCGCATCGGCGACACTTTTGCCGAGCGACGTTTTGCCGACGCCCGGCGGTCCGACGAGGCAAAGGATCGGGCCTTTGATCTGCCGGCGGCGTTTGATGACGGCGATGAATTCGAGCAAACGGTCCTTGATTTTGGCGAGGCCGAAATGCTGCTCGTTCAGAATTTTTTCCGCCGCTGGCAAATCCAGTTTGTCCTCGGTGGATTTTTCCCACGGCAACGCCAAAATCCAGTCGAGATAATTTCGCGCGACGGCGTATTCGGCGGCGGCGGGCGGCGTTTGCTGCAGGCGTTCCAATTCCTGCTCGGCGGCTTTGCGGGCTTCGGGCGGCATCACGGCCTTCTCGATTTTTTCGCGCAGCACTTTGGTTTCGTTCGCGCCGGGATCGGTGTCGCCGAGTTCGCGCTGGATCGCGCGCATTTGTTCGCGCAGAAAAAAATCGCGCTGAGTTTTTGCGATTGAAGAGGCGACGTCGTTCTGGATTTTCGAACTCAACGTCAAAACTTCCTGCTCGCGGTTGAGCATGGGCAGAAGTTTTTGCAAACGTTCGCGGACGGAAACGATTTCGAGAAGTTTCTGGCGGTCTTCCAGACTCAAATTCAAATTCGCCGCGATCAAATCCGCGAAATGTCCGGGATGATCGGTGTTCAGCGCGGCGATTTTCACTTGATCGGTCAACGCCTGCGACATTTTGGCGATCTCCTCGAACTGCTTGTGCGCGTTGCGCAAAATCGCCTGCAACTCGATGGAATCCTCGGTCTCGTCGCGCAACACGTCGTAGCTCGCGCGCAGATACGGCGCGGGCGGCTCGAATTTTTTGAGGCGGATGCGCCAGAGGCCTTCCACGAGCACGCGCACGGTGCCGTCGGGAAATTTCACCATTTTGGAAAGGCGCGAAACGCAGCCGACTTCGTGCAAATCTCCGGGCAGCGGTTCGACGACGTCCGATCTGTGTTGCAACACCGCACCGAGCATGCGATCGCCAGCGACAATGTCGTCCACGAGTTTCAAGCTCGGCCCGGTTTCAACAAGCAGCGGCACGACCGCGCCGGGAAAAATCACGATGTCGGAAAGTCCAAGGATGGGCAGGATGTCGGGCAGCGAACGCGCAGAGATTTTCGGCGGCGAATCCGATTTTTCGGAAGTTCCGAGAATGCTGACAAATTCTGTTTCCGGCGATGTCATCGTCGTTTTTCAGCAAATTAAATGCCGCCGCGCCGGGAAAGATTACGCGCGGCTAACTCCCTTCGGCAATCGGAACTTTCGTGGTTTTGGAAAAAACCGGACGCGCCGCCGGCACGTCAATCCGCAAAAATCCGTTCACGTAAACCGCCTTGGCCTGGCTCAAATCAAAACCCGGCGGCAATTCCAGCACGCTCTCAAACGGGCCGTAGGTGATTTCCATCACAAGAAAACTGCACTTCTCCGCGCGGCAGCAATCCGGGCGGTTGCCGCTGATGCGCAGGCGGCTGCCCTCGACGGTGATCTCCAAACTGTCGCTTTTCATCCCGGCAAGTTCCACTTTGACGACGAGGCCGGTGTCGGTCGTGTAGACATCGGTGTTCGGCACCCAGCGTCCGCTGGCGGAACCGTTGCGCGCGCTTACCGCCGAGCCGCGGGCAACGAAATGAACGGTTGAACTTACTTTGGTGACAGCCATGATTGAAAAATAAAATATCGCAACAAACTTAAACAAGCAAGTGAACTTCCTGCCGGTTCACGCTGCCAACATAACGCCAAAAATCATCCGCGCAAATGGATTTTATTAAACCGTTGAATCGTTAAATCGTCACATCGTGAATTGCCGATTGTCGTATCGCCGTTTTCCGATTCAACCATTCAAGGATTTAACAAATTACGATTTTGAACTTCAAACCTTGAACGCTGAACCTTAAACTTTGCAAGATGTTCCGCCACACCCATCGCGTCACCTATGCCGAATGCACCGTCGGCAACCACGTTTACCACTCGCGCTATCTCGACCTGCTCGAGGCCGCGCGCGGCGAATTCATCCGCTCGCTCGGCTCGACGGTTTTGCGCTGGCAGGAAAACGACCTGATTTTTCCCGTCATCGAGGCGCGGCTGCGCTACAAATTTCCCGCGCGCTACGACGATTTGCTGGCGATTGAAGTCTGGGTGACGGCCGTTGAAAAAGTGCGCCTGAATTTCGGCCACCGTATTCTGAATCAAAACGGAAAACTGATCCTCGAAGCGGAAACGTTCCACGTCTGCACCGGGCTGGACGAAAAACCGAAACGCCTGCCGGAAGAACTGGCGGAAAAACTGAAGCCGTATTTATGCGCGTAAAAATTTAACAGAAGCAAACGAAGGTAACAGAGAAGAAATCTTAGATGCGGCTTCAATAAGAAAAATTATTTCTCCGTTATCTTCGTTTGCTTCTGTTCAAAACTCGGTTCAAGGTTGCGTTCCTGATTTATTTCTGCAAAAATTCAGCGACGCGCGCGATGCAATCTCAACCACATTATCCCAAACATTATTGCGGAGTCTTCGGCATTTTCGGCCATCCGAACGCCGCCGAACTCGCCTACTACGGACTTTACGCGCTGCAACATCGCGGGCAGGAAAGCGCGGGCATCGTCACCTGCCACGACGGAAAATTTTACAAGCATCACGGCATGGGCCTCGTGCCGCAGATTTTCAACGACCCGAAAATTTTGCACGACCTCGTCGGCGACATGGCCATCGGCCACACGCGTTACTCCACGACCGGCACTTCCAATTTGCGCAACGCCCAGCCGCTCACGGTGGATTGCGCGCGCGGCCAGATCGCCGTCGCGCACAACGGAAATTTGACCAACGCCGCCGCGCTCCGCGACGAACTCGAATCGCGCGGCCTCGTTTTTCAGACGACCGTGGACAGCGAAATCATTATCATGATGCTCGCGCAACCGCAAATGGGCGGCGTCGCGAACACGCTCGTCCAAACGCTGCGCCGCATCGAAGGCGCATTTTCACTCGTCATCATGACGGAAAAAGAATTGATCGGCGCGCGCGACCCGCACGGATTTCGTCCGCTTTCCATCGGCAAAACCGCGAACGGCGCGTATGTGCTTTCGAGCGAGACGACGGCGTTTGATTTGAT
>CAXUBD010000052.1:11600-13150 GCA_964249225.1 uncultured Verrucomicrobiota bacterium
TTCGAGATGGGTCTGCCGAGTGAAGCCGTCGTCTGCATCCAGGGCCTCAACCTTACCGACACATTGATCGCCTTGCTGGGTTGTATCCGGGCGGGGCTGGTCGCGACGATCGTGCCGGTAGACTTCGCGCCCGGCGAAATCGTCGTCATCAACGAAAAAGGTCTGACGAGCATCCAGGCTTTTCCCGAACAGAAGCGCCACGCGTTCTGCATTTTTGAATACGTTTATTTCGCGCGGCCCGACAGCGTGCTCAACGGCCACAGCGTCTACGAAGTCCGCAAGGAAATGGGCCGACAACTCGCGCGCGAACATAATGTAAAAGCCGATTTGGTGATTCCCGTGCCGGACAGCGGCGTGTGCGCGGCGATGGGTTACTCGGAAGAATCGAAAATTCCGTATGAAATGGCGTTCATCCGCAACCATTACGTCGGGCGCAGCTTTTTGCAACCGACGCAGCTCATTCGCGATTTCAACGTGCGCGTGAAATTGAATCTCATCGAATCGCTCGTGAAGGATAAACGCGTCATCATCGTGGACGATTCCATCGTGCGCGGGACGACGTGCCGTTCGCGCGTGAAAACTTTGAAAGAAGCGGGGGCAAAAGAAGTCCACGTCGCCGTCAGTTGCCCGCCGCACATGAACCCGTGCGTTTACGGCATTGATTTTCCCGACCGCAGCAAGCTGATGGCCGCGAACAATTCCGTGGACGAGATCCGCAAATATCTCAACGCCGACTCGCTGCACTATTTGTCGCAAGCCGGCATGATCGCCGCGACCGGCCAGCCGAAGGAAAATTTCTGCATGGCCTGTTACGACGGCAATTATCCCGTGCCGTTCGATCCGCTGTTCGACAAGCACATCATTGAACGCCGCCGCAAAGAAACGCAAACCCTCGGTGAAGCGGCGGCGAAAGAAGACGAGCAGATTAAGTTGTTGCAGGTTTGAGCGCGTGAAAACGCTTTCAATTATTTTATCCACGCTCGCGCTGGCATTTATTGTAGCGCATCTCTGGCTTGGCCCTATTTACACAATCTATGATGGTTGCCTTTGTGGGCAACGCCGCACTTGGTTTGAATTTGATGAAAATCCGAAATTGAAAGATGTAAAACTATTTCTCCGAATCACATCGCCGGGAGATCCCCAACACAAACACGAATATTATGACGCTCGATATGATAGTCAGAATTCAATTCTCGGTTTCATCGGAGTGGGTATGGGACTAGCAAGTGTTGTAATCTGGTTTCGTCCGTCTCGCAAACCGCATTGACGCCGCGCGTTTTCGCCTTCAGAATCGCGGTTAAATATGAAAGTGTCCGCATTGTCAAAGGAGCGGTCGGCGTTTCCAATTCGCAATTCGCAATTCGCAATTCGCAATCTGGCCGTTCCGACCGTTGACGCCGTGATGGTCGAGGAACGCGCCGCATCGTTCGGCAAACGCAGCATAAAAACTTCGGCGAAACTTGCCGGATTAAAAATGGCCGTGTCCATGTGCGATCTCACCACGCTCGAAGGCAAGGACACGCCCGGCAAGGTCGCCTATCTTTGCCGCA
>CAXUBD010000053.1:0-421 GCA_964249225.1 uncultured Verrucomicrobiota bacterium
GTTATCTGCCGCACAAATAAAATTGAATGCGATCATCCAACGCGCGGCAGCAAGCGCATTCAAAGTGCCGACCGATTTTTCTGAATCCGACGGCACGGCGGAATGGAATTCCACGACTTTGATTCTGGTCGAACTCGGCGCGGGAAAAATTTCGGGAATCGGTTACAGTTACGCGCACGAATGCTGCGTGCCGTTCATCCGCGAAACGCTTTTTCCAACCGTCCTGAATAAAAATATTTTTTCAATTTCTGAATTTTGGAATGAAATGAACTCCGCCGTCCGCAATTTTGGACGAAATGGAATTGCTTCGTCCGCGATTGCCGCCGTCGAAATAGCGCTGTGGGATTTGAAGGCGAAAATTTTGAACCTGCCGCTGGCAAAATTACTCGGCACCGTTCGCGAAAAAATCCCTGTTTACGGC
>CAXUBD010000053.1:431-4900 GCA_964249225.1 uncultured Verrucomicrobiota bacterium
AAAAACAACTACAACAACAATTTAAAAACTGGTTTGGCGCAGGCATCTCCATGGTCAAAATGAAAATCGGGCGCGAACCCGAACGCGACGAAGCCCGCGTTAAATCAGCGCGGAAAGCGATCGGCGAAAAAGTAAAATTATTCGTGGACGCCAACGGCGCGTTCACGCCAAAACTCGCGTTGAACTTCGCCGAGAAATTTTCCGAACAAAATGTTTCGTGGTTTGAAGAGCCGGTTTCATCCGACGATTTGAACGGCCTGCGCTTCATCCGCGAACGCGCGCCGCGTTTTCCCGGCGCGCTGGAAATCGCCGCGGGCGAATATAATTACGATTTGTTGCAAGCGCGCCGAATTCTCGAAGCGCACGCCGTGGACGTGTTGCAAGCCGATGCCACGCGTTGCGGTATCACCGGTTTTTTGCAAATGGCGAATTTGTGCGAGGCGTTTCAAATTCCACTTTCCGCGCACACCGCGCCTGCATTGCACGCGCATTTGTGTTGTGCCGCCACGCGCGCGCGGCACGTCGAGTATTTTCACGACCACGTCCGAATCGAGCAAATGGTTTTTGACGGCGCGACGACCTGACACAAAAATGGATTTTTACAGCCGGATTTTTCGCAGCCGGGTCTAGGTTTGGAATTCAAACAAAAGGACGCCGCGAAATTTCAAGTCAAAATATGAGCGCGCACAAACCACCGCCAACGCACATTCGCCGCGAGCCGGGGAATGTTTGGAGCGGCAACGCGAAAAATTTGGAGCGCGCACTCAAGCAAAAAATCTCCGGCGAAGTCCGTTTTGACAACGGCTCGCGCGCGCTTTACGCGACAGACTCATCCAACTATCGCCAAATTCCAATCGGCGTGGTTGTTCCCAAAACGATTGACGACGTTGCGCAAACGGTCGCGCTGTGCCGCGAATTTTCCGCGCCGGTTTTGTCGCGCGGCGGTGGCACAAGTTTGGCGGGACAATGTTGCAACGTCGCCGTGGTTTTGGATTTTTCAAAATATCTCTCCAAAATTTTGGAATTAAATGTCCAGGAAAAATTCGCACGCATCGAGCTTGGAATTGTTTTGGATGATTTGCGCGCGGAAGCGGAAAAATTTCATCTCACGTTTGCGCCCGATCCTTCGACGCACAATCATTGCACGCTCGGCGGCATGATCGGAAACAATTCCTGCGGCGTCCATTCGGTGATGGCCGGTAAAACCGTTGAAAACATTAAAGAATTGGAGATTTTGACCTACGACGGCCTGCGCCTGCGTGTCGGCAAGACGAGTAATGAAGAGTTGGCAAAAATTATTTCCGAAGGCGGTCGGCGCGGCGAAATTTATCTCGGCCTGAAAAACCTACGCGACAAACACGCGGATTTGATCCGCAAAAAATATCCGAAAATTCCGCGCCGAGTTTCCGGCTATAATTTGGATCAATTGCTACCGGAAAATGGCTTCAACGTCGCGCGCGCGCTCGTCGGTACGGAAGGCACTTGTGTGACCGTGCTCGAAGCGAAGGCGCGGCTCGTTCCCAGTCCGCCGGTTCGCGTCATCGTCGCGCTCGGTTATCCGTCCGTTTATGAAGCGGGCGATCACGTCATGGAAGTGCTCGCGCATAAACCCATCGGTCTCGAAGGTCTCGACGACGTGCTCGCGCGCAACATGAAAAAATTAAAAATGCACGACGAGGATTTGAAGTTGATGCCCGAAGGCAACGGCTGGCTGATCGCGGAATTTGGCGGCGAAACGCGCGAGGAGGCAAATGCGAGCGCAAAAAAATTGATGGATGCGTTGAAAAAAATGCCGGAAGCGCCAAGCATGAAACTTTACGACGACCCGGAACAGGAGAAAAAAATCTGGGAGGTGCGCGAAGCCGGTCTTGGCGCGACGGCGCGTTTGCCGGACGAACCGGTGACGTGGGAAGGCTGGGAAGACAGCGCGGTGCCGCCGGAAAAAGTCGGGGTTTACCTGCGCGCGCTGCGGAAATTGTTTGAAAAATATAATTATCATTGCTCGCTTTACGGACATTTCGGCGAAGGCTGCATCCACACGCGCATTGAATTCGGCTTGAAAACAAAGGACGGAATCGTCCATTACAAAAATTTTACGCGCGAGGCGGCGGAACTGGTTGTCGGTCTCGGCGGTTCGATTTCCGGCGAACACGGCGACGGCCAGTCAAAAGCGGATTTGTTGCCAGTCATGTTCGGCGAAGAATTGGTTGAGGCGTTTCGCGAGTTCAAAAAAATCTGGGATCCGCAAAATAAAATGAATCCGGGCAAAGTCGTGAACGCATTCCATCAGGACGAAAATTTGCGGCTCGGCGAGAATTACCATCCGTGGCAGCCGGAGACGAAATTTTTTTACGGCGAAGACAACGGAAATTTTGCCGAAACAAATTTGCGCTGCGTGGGCATCGGCATTTGCCGTCGTGGCGAAAATGGCACGATGTGTACAAGCTATATGGTCACGCGCGAGGAGAAACATTCGACGCGCGGGCGCGCCCGGCTGCTGTTTGAGATGTTGCAGGGCGAAATCATCCGCGACGGCTGGCGCAGCGAAGAAGTTCGCGAGGGGCTCGATTTATGTCTCGCTTGCAAAGGCTGCCAGTCCGATTGCCCGATGCACGTGGACATGGCGAGCTACAAGGCGGAATTTTTTTCGCACTATTACGAAGGCCGCTTGCGTCCGCGCCACGCGTATTCGATGGGCTTGATTCATTTGTGGGCGCGCGCTGCGTCGAAAGTGCCGAAGCTCGTGAATTTTTTTGGCCGCGCGCCGGTGATTGGAAATCTGATCAAATGGCTCGGCGGCATTTCACAAAAAAGAAAAATGCCGCAGTTCGCGCCAACGACTTTTCGCGCGTGGTGGCGCGAACGCAAAATTGTCAATGAAAACAAGCCGCCGGTCGTACTGTGGGTGGACACGTTCAACAATCATTTTCATCCGGAAATTTTGCAGGCGGCGACTCTGGTTTTGGAAGCGAGCGGGCACAAGGTTGTTTTGCCGGAACAAAAACTTTGTTGCGGGCGTCCGCTTTACGATTTTGGAATGC
Organism: uncultured Verrucomicrobiota bacterium; assembly: GCA_964249225.1. Lineage (GTDB taxonomy): Bacteria > Verrucomicrobiota > Verrucomicrobiia > Limisphaerales > UBA11358 > UBA11358. The sequence continues at coordinate 3,473 of CAXUBD010000053.1, forward strand.
TCGACCACGCTAAAAAAATGCTCGCCGAAATTTTGGTCTCGATGCGCCGCGAAATTCGCGCGGACACAAAAATTGTCGGGCTGGAACCAAGTTGCATTTCCGTTTTTCGCGACGAGTTGAAACGGCTTTTTCCTTATGACGAAGATGCGCAACGGCTTTCAAAAAACGCGATGACGATCAGCGAATTTCTCGTTGAACATTCGCAGTTTAAGTTTCCAAGACTGAATCGCAAGGCCATTGTTCACGGCCATTGCCACGACAAGGCCGTGATGAAAATGAAATGCGAAGCGGAACTTTTCAAAAAAATTGGATTGGAATTTGAAATTTTGGATTCCGGCTGCTGCGGCATGGCGGGTTCGTTTGGATTTGAAATCGAGCATTTTGAAATTTCAAAAAAGGTCGGCGAACGAATTTTGCTGCCCCGGGTGCGCGATGAGAAAAATGAGAAGCTGATCATCGCCGACGGTTTTAGCTGTCGCGAACAAATTGAACAACTCGCAAATCATCGCGCGCTGCACACGGCGGAAGTCTTGTTGAAAGTTTTACATGAAGGAGGCCGCGAAAATCCAGAGGGCAAACAAATCCACGCGCCGCATACCGTCCCTGAAATGCAGGAGCAATCACAATTGAAAAACCGTACGAAAACTGAGCCCGTGGAAATCGGCCATGAGCATTAAAAACTCCAAACCCGATGTCGTGATGATCACGGGCGCATCTGCCGGCGTAGGCCGCGCAACGGCGCGGGCGTTTGCGAAACGCGGCGCGCACATCGGCCTGCTCGCGCGGGGAAAAATCGGATTGGCAGCGGCGAAACGCGAAGTTGAAAAACTTGGCGGCCAAGGAATAATTCTCGTCGCCGACGTTGCGGATGACCAAGCGGTCGAGGCAGCGGCGGCGCGATTGGAAAATGAATTTGGCGCGATTGACATCTGGATCAACAACGCGATGGCCTCGGTTTTTTCGCCAATTATTGAAACGAGGCCGGAAGAATTTCGGCGCGTCACGGACGTGACTTATCTCGGCTACGTTTGGGGCACGCTGGCGGCGTTGCGGCGGATGCGTCCGCGCAATCGCGGCGTGATCGTGCAAGTCGGCTCGGCGCTGGCGTATCGCGGCATTCCGCTCCAATCGGCGTATTGCGCGGCGAAACATGCCATCCAAGGTTTCACCGATTCGCTGCGCTGCGAACTGATTCATGATAAAAAAAATATTCACGTTTGCATCGTGGAAATGCCGGCGATCAACACGCCGCAATTCGGCTGGGTCAAAAGTCGGCTCCCAAACAAGGCGCAGCCGGTGCCGCCGATTTTTCAACCGGAAGTCGCCGCGGATGCGATTGTTTTCGCCGCGACACACAAGCGCCGGGAGATTTATGTCGGCCTGCCGACGGTCGAAGCGATCGTGGTGAATAAAATTGCGCCGGGATTT
>CAXUBD010000053.1:4910-6582 GCA_964249225.1 uncultured Verrucomicrobiota bacterium
GATAATTTGTTTGCGCCGGTCGAAAAAGATTTCGGCGCGCACGGAAATTTCGACGGGCGCGCGAAAAAATTCAGCGTTGAACTTTGGATCGCCAAAAATCGCGCGATTATTTTTGCCGCCGTTTTAATTTTCGCGGCGATGGTCGCGGTTTTATTGTTCGCGCGTTCGCATCATCGTTTATGAAAATCAAAAGCAAAAAAAAATTCCGGCCGATCGGCCACAAACGCTGGGTCATTCCCGAAGGCTGGATTCCCGAAATCAGTCACGGGCCAAAACCGGAAATGACCAGCCACGAAACGGCGTGCGTGCTAAATGTTTCGGATGAAGACGCGCATTTGGAAATCACGATTTTTTATTCCGATCGCGAACCGGTCGGGCCTTACAAAATTTCCGTCGGCGCGCGGCGCACCAAACATATTCGTTTCAATGATTTGACCGAGCCGGAAAAAATTCCGCGCGGCACGGATTACGCGAGCGTGATCGAATCGGACGTGCCGATCGTGGTGCAGCACACGCGGCTGGATTCGCGCCAGGCGGAAAATGCGTTGATGACGACGATTGCTTTTGCCGCCGTTTAAAATTACAACGGATGCGCATGGACTACCAGCCGATTGAAAATTATGGCGTGATTGGCGATCTGGCGACCACCGCGCTCGTCAGCATGGCGGCTTCGATTGATTTCATGTGCTTCCCGCATTTTGATTCGCCGACGATTTTTGCCGCGCTGCTTGATCATAAAAAGGGCGGGCATTTTCAAATCGCGCCGATTTCCGGCGAATTCAGAAACCGCCAGCGTTATTTTCCCGATACAAATATTTTGCTGACGCGTTTTCTCGGCGAAAGCGGCATCGCGGCGATCTCCGATTTCATGGCGATGCAGCATCTCGGCAACAATCATAATTTGGTGCGCCGCGTGAAAGTTGTTCGCGGCGCGATCAATTTCCACATGGTCTGCGCGCCACAATTTGATTACGGCCGCGCGACTCACACGATTGAAAAAAAGAGCGGGCACGAAATTATTTTCGTTCCGCGCGGAAAAAATCTGCCGGCGATCCGTTTACGGAGCAGCGTGCCGTTGAAAACTGAGAACGGCGAGGCGCTGGCGGAATTCAAACTGCGCGCGGAACAGACGGCGCATTTCGTTTTGGAAGCAGCGGATGGTGAATCGTCGTCGCAAAATCCTGATTACGTTTCCGAGGCGTTCAAGGAAACGATGAATTTCTGGCTCGCGTGGGTCGCAAAATCGAAATATCGCGGACGCTGGCGCGAAATGGTGAATCGTTCCGCGCTCGCATTAAAATTACTCACGTCCGAACCAAACGGTTCCATCGTGGCCGCGCCGACGTTTGGTTTGCCGGAAAAAATCGGCGGCGAGCGCAACTGGGATTATCGCTATACCTGGATTCGCGATGCGTCGTTCACGCTCTACGCGTTGATGCGGCTCGGTTACACCGACGAAGCGTCCGCGTTCATGCGCTGGATGGAAAAACGCTGCGGCGAACTGAAACCGGGCAAGCCGCTGCAAGTGATGTATCGGCTCGATGGCCGGCGCGAATTGCCGGAACACATTTTGAAAAATTTCGAGGGCTATAAAAAATCGTCGCCTGTGCGCATTGGCAACGCCGCGTGCGATCAATTGCAATTGGACATTTACGGCGAGCTGCTCGATTCG
>CAXUBD010000053.1:6592-7687 GCA_964249225.1 uncultured Verrucomicrobiota bacterium
AGCATGGCGCGCCGATTTCCTACGATTTTTGGACGAACATCGTGACGCTCGTCGAATGGGTCTGCCAAAATTGGCAAAAGCCGGATCAAGGAATTTGGGAAGTGCGCGGCGGCGCGCGGCCATTTTTATATTCGCGCGCGATGTGCTGGATCGCGATTGATCGCGCGATGAAACTGGCACAGCGCCGTTCATTGCCCGCGCCGCTCGTGCGCTGGCACAAAATTCGCGACGGGATCTACCAGAACATTTACGAAAACTTTTGGAATCCAAAATTGAAATCGTTCGTGCAATTTCAAGGCGCGCAAACAGTGGACGCGGCGGCGTTGCTTTTGCCCCTGATGAAATTCATCAGCCCGACCGATCCGCGCTGGAAATCCACGCTGCGCGCGATTGAAAAAAATCTCGTCGAAGATTCGCTCGTCTATCGCTATCGGCCGGAAAAAGCCGCTGCCGACGGCATGAACGGACGCGAAGGAACCTTTTCGACCTGTTCATTTTGGTATGTGGAGTGCCTCGCGCGTGCGGGCGATTTGAGACAAGCACGTTTCATCTTTGAAAAGGCGCTCGGTTACGCAAATCATCTGGGACTTTACGCCGAGCAGCTGGGCGCGTGCGGCGAGCATCTGGGAAATTATCCGCAGGCGCTTTCGCACATCGCGCTCATCAGCGCCGCGTGGAATCTGGACGAGCGGCTTTCAGAGACGGAGGGTTAATGCCATAGGCGAGTCATGTTATCGCATGCAACAAGCGTGAATTGAATCGCCAGCCAGAAAAATCCAGCCGCAACAAACATCCAGATGAGTTTCGCGGTGTAACGCACTTCCATGAAAAATAAAATGACGAGCAGCATTTGAAAAATGGCAAGGGCGACGATAAACGGCGTGTTGAACCATTTCAAATTCAGATACGCGCTGCCAAGAATGATGAAATGCAAAACAACGAGCGCGATCCAAATGATCGCCAGCAGTTTTTTGGATGGATTTTTTGGGTTCATGCGTGGCGTTGCACAAGGTAAAGCAGCGGATATAAAAACAGCCAGACGATGTCCACGAAATGCCAGTAAAGGCCGGTGAGTTCGACCGGCGTGAAATAATC
>CAXUBD010000053.1:7697-13147 GCA_964249225.1 uncultured Verrucomicrobiota bacterium
TGATAAAGCTCCACCTGTTTTCCGTGAAAGAAGAAACACCATCACGGACATCACGCCCAGGCCGATGATCACGTGGATCGCGTGCAGGCCGGTCATCGTCCAATAAAGCCAGAAAAAAATCTGCGCGTGCAACGGCAACGACGGATCAAAATTGGCACCGGGCAAAAGATGGTCGTGCAAATCTTTGTGATATTCAAAGCCTTTGACGACGAGAAAAACGACCGCGAGAAAAATGGTGATCTGCAAAAAACGCACGATCAATTTTGTCCGGCTTTCCTTCGCGAATTGAACGGCCAGCGCCATGGTGAAACTGCTGGTCAAAAGAATCACGGAATTGAGCGTGCCGAAAAAAAGGTCGGTGCATTTGCTGGCGGCGGCAAATTCGCTGAAATAAAAATGGCGATAAACAAAATACGCGAGAAACAATCCGCCGAAAAATAAAATCTCCGTGGCGATGAACGTCCACATGCCGAGATGCGACGCCTCGGCTTGCTGCTGCGCGTCTTCAAATTGTTCAGCGACGTTGGGATTTTGTTCAGCCATTTTCGTGTTCGCCGATTTCGTTGAGCGGTGGATAATTGTAGGCGTCTTCGGTTACGATCGGCGTTTTGGAAAAATTATTTTTCGGCGGCGGTGAGGAAGTTTTCCATTCCAAGCCAGTCGCTCGCCACGGATTTGCGTCGGCTTTTTTTCCGTAGAATAGCGACCAAATAAAATAAATCAGCGGCAACAAATAGCCGATTGCCAGAATGCCCGCGCCCCCAGTGGAAAGCACGTTGTAGATTTGAAATTCCGGCGCGTAATCGTGGACGCGGCGGGGCATTCCAAGGTAGCCGAGAATGAATTGCGGAAAGAAAGTCAGGTTGAAGCCAATAAATAAAATCACGGCGGCGAATTGCGCGAGTTTTTCGGGATACATTTTGCCGGTGATTTTTGGCCACCAAAAATGCAGTCCGCCCATGAACGCCGTGACCGCGCCGCCAACCATGATGTAATGAAAATGCGCGACGACAAAATACGTGCCATGCACGTGGACGTCCACCGCGAGCGACGCGAGAAAAAGTCCGGTGAGTCCGCCGACAACAAAAAGTCCGATGAAGCCGAGCGCGTAAAGCATCGGCGCTTCAAACGAAATCGAGCCGCGATAAAGTGTCATCGTCCAATTAAAAACTTTGATCGCGGACGGAATCGCGACGATAAAACTCAGGAACGAAAAAACCATTCCGGCGTAAATGGATTGGCTGCTGACGAACATATGATGTCCCCAAACGAGAAAGCCGACGACGGCAATCGCGACGCTCGAAAAGGCGACGAATTTGTAGCCGAAGATTTTTTTGCGCGCAAAGCACGGTATGATTTCGCTGATGACGCCCATGCTCGGCAAGATCATGATATAAACCGCTGGATGCGAATAAAACCAAAACAGATGCTGGAACAAAACGGGATCGCCGCCGAGTTTGGGATTGAAAATGCCGACACCCCAAATGCGTTCGACGGCCATGAGTAAAAGCGTAATCGCCAATACTGGCGTGGCCAAAACGAGAATGATGCTGGTCGAATACATTGACCAGATGAACAGCGGCAGCCGAAACCACGTCAAACCCGGCGCGCGCATTTTTTGAATCGTGATGATGAAATTCAGTCCTGTCAAAATCGAGCCGAAGCCGGCGATGAAAATTCCGGCCGCCATTTCGATGACGTGCGTGTTCGAATAGGCCGTGCTGTAAGGCGTGTAAAAAGTCCAGCCCGTGTCCACGCCGCCAATGATGATCGCGTGCATCACGAAAAATCCGCCGATCATAAAAAGATACCAGCTCAACAAATTCAGTTTCGGAAACGCGAGGTCGCGAGCGCCGATCATCAGCGGTACCAGAAAATTTCCCAGCACGTTGGGAATCGAAGGGATCAAAAAAAACCAGACCATCAAAACACCGTGCATCGTGAAAAGTTTGTTGTAAGTCTCGGAAAAAACGAGATCGCCGGACGGCGTGAGCAATTCGAGCCGCATCATCGCGGCGGCGCACGCGGCGATGACAAAGAAAAATAAAATTGAAAGCAGAAATAAAATCCCGATGCGCTTGTGATCGGTCGTCAGCAGCCACGATTTCACCGTGTCGCCCGCGCTCAAATAATTTTGTTCCGCTTCGTTCATGGATTTTTTGACGGTGTTTCATTGCCGATGCTTTTGAGGTAAGCGAGGAGTTGCAGCAATTCGTCTTCGCTGATGCGGCCTTCGTAAGTCGGCATCAACGGCTGATAACCGGCGACGATTTGTGAATTCGGCAGTAAAATCGAATCGCGAATATATTTGTCGTCCGCGCGCACGAAAGTTCCGTCGCTCAACGGCACGGGTTTTTCATAAAGACCTTCCAGCGGAGGCGAATGAATTTTTGAATTGTTCGCATGGCAGCCGCTGCAACCAAGCTGACGAAATAAATTTTCACCCGATTGCGCGAGCGAAGTTTTTGACGCGCCGCGCGCAAGCCAATTTTCATAATCTTCCGGCGACATGACAAAAATCGTGCCGGCCATTTTCGCGTGATCTGCGCCGCAATATTCGGAGCAATACAAATGATATTCGCCGGTGCGCGTTGGCTGAAACCATTCCGTCGTAAAACGTCCAGGCACAACATCCTGCTTGATGCGGAACGCGGGAATGTAAAAACTGTGAATGACATCCTCGGACGCGAGCGTGAGTTTCACCGCGCGATTCACCGGCAGATGCAGCTCGTTGATTTCGCGATTGCCTTCCGCGTGCTGCATTTTCCACATCCATTGCTTGCCGACGAATTTAAACTAGAACCTCTACGCGGTCGGAACTTCTTCGTCAAAAAATGCTTTCGCGCCGAGCGCAAAAATTCCCAGCACGATCAACGTCGGAATCACCGTCCAAGTCACTTCGATTTTGTTCGTGGAAAAATTTGGCTCCGCGCGATTCGCTTTTTTTCCCGCGCGATATTTGAACAGGAAAAAAATCATCGGCAGAAAAACCAGCGCCATCACGAACAGGCTCAAGCCGGACAACAGAAAAAATAATTTGTCCGTTTGCGCTGCGGTCGTCGAAGCCGCCGTTGGAAAAATCGGAAAGTTCATTTTGGCAGAGTAGCGCAAGCATCTTGCCTGCGAGTTTTATCGCGGCGAGTTGGCGCAAAAATAAAAATGACAAGCGCGAGCAAAGTCGCAATTCCGCTGACGCGAACAATGGTCATCACCAGATTGCCATATTTTCCCGTGAGCGGACTGTAATGAAAACAGAGCAAAATAAATTGCTCGACCGGCGAACCGGTTTTGTCCGCGCTGGCGTTGCGCAAAGCCGAATTCAAATCGTTCGCGGAATACGTGACGCCAAAAAAGTAGCGCGCGATTTTCCCGTCCGGCGTCAAAACCACAAATCCGCTCGGATGCGCGAATTGTTTTGCGTTCCCGTCGAAAGCAAAATGAAAACCAACTACGTCCGCGAGTTTTTGAATCGAATTTTTATGGCCGGTCAAAAAATGCCAGCCATCGGCTTGACCGCGATCGTAACTTCGCACATATGTTTTCTTTTTTTCAGCGGCGAGTTGCGGCGCTTCGTTTGGATCAATGCTGACAAAAATCACGTCAAAATTTTCGCCGACGGACCATTTCAAATCTTGAAATGTCGAAACCGCGCCGTTCAAAACTAAAGTGCAAAGCATTGGACAGCCGTAATAACCAAGCATCAAAACCATTGGCCGTTTGCCGAAATAATTTCCGAGTTGGATTTGTTTTCCAGTTTCATCGCGAAAAATCAAATCCGACGAAAGTTGCGAATTTATTTTTTGATCGAATTTAATTTGCAGCAATTGTTCATCGGAAAGCGAATTGGGCGCAGCGTTTGCAAAAAACCAAAGCGAAAACCAAATTGTAATGACCGAAATAGTTTTCATGGTTGTTCCGGCCTTTCCTGAATGAATTGCAAAGACGAAACGTGCGTTTCCGAAACGTTAGTTCGCGTCGGCAAACCGTTTTGCAAAATCAAATCCATCGCGCGCGCAATCGGAATGCGCACGACGCCGTTGGAACGGTCAATCCAGCCGTAAGTGTTCAATTTGGAAATTTGTTGCGCGCGCAACCCAATTGAATCGTTGTGGCCGTCGTCAATTTCCAGATTCGGTTTGGGAAAGCGTGCGAGCGGTTGCAAATCCGGCGCCGAAATAATTCCGAGCGGCGACATTTTTTGCGTCGCGCGATTTTTTGAAAAATGGGAAATCAAAATTCCGGAAACGGCCAGGCACAAAAAAATCATGATCACGACACTCACGGCGATGATCAGCGGATTGCGCAAATGCGGTTCGCGCGCTTCGTGCTGGCGCACAAGCGATTCCGTCGAAACTGATTTTGGCGTTGAATTATTTTGCATCGGCAATTTCGGGAGATGAAATTTCAATTTGTTCCGCGCGGCGCGCCAGCAGCGGATGACGTTTCAAATTAAACGCAAAAACCGCAAGCCAGATTCCGCCAACGCCAAGCCACGCGGCAAAATCCGTCCAATGAATTTGAATGCCGGTCGGATAAAATGTCGGCGCGATGGCCCAAAAAATTTCGACGGCGTGCACCACGAAAATTAAAAACGCAATCGCGGCGAGACGTTGCGCATTTTTTTTGACGGCGCGGAACAGCAGCAAAAAGAACGGCGCAAAAAAATGGAACAAACCCAGAAACGCGACGAGCCACTTCCAATCGCCGGCGATGCGGCGCAAATACCAGCCGATTTCATGCGGCTGGTTGCCGGAATAAATAATCAGAAATTGCGAGAACGCGACGTAAGTCCAAAACATGACGAACGCGAGCAGCAGATTGCCGAGATCGTGAAAATGTTTGGGCGTGACGACTTCGCGAAACGGCGGCTGCGCGCGAAACCACGCGAGCAAAATAATCACAAACGCGAACGCGATGAGAATTTCGCCGGACAAAATGATGACGGAAAAAATGGTGGAGAACCATGCGGGTTCGATGGACATGATCCAATCCACAAACGCAAACGTCGCGGTGAGCGGCACGATGACGATGGCTGGGCCGCTTAATGTTCGCATTTTTATTTGCGGCGCGAAATCGTTTGCATTGTCCGATTGCAATGACCATTTGCGCAAACGCGTGACGATGAGAATCCAGACTCCAAAATAAAAAATGGCGCGCAGTAAAAAGCCGGTGAAATTTTCATAATGAACTTTTTGCTGCAAAATTTTGTCGGCGGCAACTTCGTCCGGTCGCGCCCACGGATATAAATCGTGCAGGCCAAAAAAAATCGGGATAAAAAAAATCGCCATGAGCGGCAGCGTCATGAATCCGGCTTCGAGAAACCGGCGCGTGACATTTCCCCAATGTCCGCCGGTCAAATTATGGATCATTGCCACGTTGAAACAGCCGAGCGCAAGGCCGAGCCAAAAAATAAATGCGAACAGATACGAACGAAAAATGATTTTGGAGTT
>CAXUBD010000054.1:0-8697 GCA_964249225.1 uncultured Verrucomicrobiota bacterium
TCCCGTAAGCGCGCGGATTTTGAACACCATCCAAAGCGGCTTTGCAGTCCTGCTCATCGGCTTCATGATTTACATCGCGTTCTTCGACACCGGCGACTGGGTGCGCAGCGCGCGCGCCGACCACGACGTGCCGATTGTTTTTTCGCCTCCGGGCGCCCACGTTTATCAGGAGCAACCGCAAAATCTTATTCAGATGAAATAATTCATGCGCTACTGCGAATCCCCATTTTTTTATCAGCGGCGAAAGACGCGGGAAATCGTCATTGGCGATCCGAAAAATGGCGGCGTCATCATCGGCGGCGACCATCCGGTCGTGAAACAATCCATGCTGACGTGCGACACGATGGACACGGCGTTGAGCGTGAAACAAACTTTGGAACTTGTCGCCGTCGGCTGCCAAATCGTGCGCATCACCGCGCCGACCGTGAAGGACGCGGCGAATTTGCAGAACATCGTCGCCGAACTTCGCAAGCAGGGTTGCAACGTGCCGATTGTCGCCGACATCCATTTCAAACCCGATGCCGCGATGGAAGCGGTGAAATGGGTTGAAGTCGTGCGCGTGAATCCCGGCAATTACGCCGACTCAAAAAAATTTGCGACGAAGGAATATACCGACGAGCAATACGCGGCGGAATTAAAACGCATCGAGGAAAAATTCACACCGCTCGTGCTCGAAGCGAAAAAATTGAAGCGCGCGCTGCGCATCGGCACGAACCACGGTTCGCTTTCGGACCGAATAATGAATCGTTACGGCGACACCCCGCTCGGCATGGTCGAGAGCGCGCTGGAATTCGCGCGCATCTGCCGCCAGCACGATTTCCATAATTTTAAATTTTCGATGAAGTCGTCGAATCCGAAAGTGATGATCGAGTGCTATCGTCTTTTGGTCGCGCGGCTCGAACAGGAAGGCCCGGATTGGAATTATCCGATTCATCTCGGCGTCACCGAAGCGGGCGAAGGCGAGGACGGTCGCATCAAATCCGCCATCGGCATCGGCTCTTTGCTTTGCGACGGACTCGGCGACACGATTCGCGTTTCGCTCACCGAAGATTCGCCGCGCGAAATCGAGGTTTGCACCGATTTGCTCGCGCAGATTCCGAAATTAACCAATTCAACGAATCAACAATTCAACGATTTAACTTTTCCATTCGACCCGTTTCATTTTGAAAAACGCCCGACGCCAGAAATTGAACTGAACGAGAATATCAGGTGCGGCGGCGAACAATTGATTCGCGTCGTCGTCACGCGCGCAACTTGGGACAAAGTTGCGCCGAAGATTCGTCCGAAAGACGACGTGAAGCCGGAAGCGGTTTACGAAGACCTGAACATTTTTGAAATTGATCCGACGCAGGATTTTGAGATCAATTGCGAGACGCAACTCGTCACAGTCAAAGACGGTGTGAATCTTCCCGCCATCACCGCGTTCCGTCTGCTCGCGAGCAAATTAAAAAAGCTTGGCCGCAACAATCCAATTCTGCTCAAGGATTGCATCAACTTTGAATCCATTCCGCTCGAACCGAAAATTGCTTTGTTGCGCGCGTCCGTCGTCATCGGCTCGCTGCTTGCGGATGGGATTGGCGATGCGATTTTAATTCGCGGCGAAGCCGGCGGCGGACAATCGCTGCGGCTCGCGTATAATATTTTGCAAGCCGCCGGTTGCCGCAGTTTCAAGACCGATTACGTCGCGTGTCCGAGTTGCGGGCGCACGCTGTTCAATTTGCAGACCGTCACGGCGCGCATCAAGGCGCGGACGGAGCATCTCAAGGGCGTGAAGATCGCCATCATGGGCTGCATCGTGAACGGGCCGGGCGAAATGGCGGACGCGGATTTCGGCTACGTGGGCGGCGCGCCGAACAAGATCAATCTTTACGTGGGCAAGCAGGCCATCAAGTTCAACATCCCCGAAGCTGACGCGGTGGAACGGCTCGTTGACCTCATCAAGGAACATAACAAGTGGGTCGAGCCGGAAATCAAGCCCGAAGTTGTCGAAGTGTAAATTGGTTTCTGCCGTTCGGGCAAAGACCGTTTTGGCAGCCAATATAACTTGCTATTTCCGTTTATTTTCTTAAAGTGTCCGACCGTATTTTTATGCACATGAATTGTTTTGTTGGAATTTTGGCTCAAGCCGCGCCGGCGACTGCACCGCAGTCGTCAATATTGATGCAGCTTGCGCCGATGGTTTTGATCGGCATCGTTTTTTATTTTCTGCTCATCCGTCCGCAGCAGCAGCGCGCCAAGGTGCAGAAAAAACTGCTCGAAGCGCTCAAGGCGGGCGACAAGGTCGCCACGGCCAGCGGCATCATCGGCACGGTCATCACGGTGAAAGACCGGACGGTTTCGCTTCGTTCGGCGGACGCGAAGTTTGAAATCCTCAAAAGTGCTGTGACGGAAATTCTCCAAGGCAGTGATGTGACCGAATCCTAAACGGCCATGAAAAAAAATAATTTCGGGTGGTTCATCTTCGTGGTTTGCGTCGTCCTCTGGGCGTTGTTTGAAATGTATCCGCCGACGTCGCGTGATCTGATCCAGCAATTCACTTCGCGCGCGGAAAATCAGGACGCGGCGTTCACGAACATTTTGTCGCGGCTGCAGACGTTGCAGCAGACGCAGACGAACACGGAATTCGCCAATCTGCAAATCGCCATCGGCACGAACGACATCCAGAATTATTTTCCGTTCGTCAGCGCGAAGAACCAGGTCAATGCGAATCTCTTCGTCCTGAACCAGCTTCAACGCGACGCGTCGGGCCGGATCAAGCTCGGCCTCGATTTGCAGGGCGGCACGTCGTTCCTCGTCGAGATGAACACGAACGTGCTTTTTCAGGCGGAAACGAACAGCGCGGCGCCGCGCGAGCAGGTGACCAGCGCGGCATTGTCGCAGGCGATTGAAGTGTTGCGCAAGCGCGTGGACCGTTTCGGCGTAGCCGAGCCGGTGATCCAATCCGCCGGCGGCAACCGCATTTTGATCCAGTTGCCCGGCTTGTCGCCGTCCGACAAGGCGAGCGCGCTGGCTTCGATCACGAACACGGCCTATCTGGAATTCCGCATGGTGAAGGATGACAGCGACGAAATCATCGCGAATCACGAGCCGGTTCCGCCGGGTTACGTTTTGCTCAAGCACGTCCAGCAAGATGCGAACGGCCAGTCGAGCGTCGAACAAGTCGTCGTCAAAAAAACGCCGGAGAACGGTCTCTACGGCGACATCATTGAAAGCGCGCGCGTGGATTACGGAAATTTGGGCCAGCCGCAGATTGATTTCCGCCTGACGCCTGACGGCACGAAAAAATTCGGCGAGGTCACGCGCAATAACGTCGGACATCGCCTGGCAATTATTTTGGACGGCGAATTGCGCACGGCGCCAAACATTGAAAGCCCGATTGAAACCGGCAGCGGCCAAATACCGGGCATTACACTTCGGAAGAAGCACAGAGCGTGGCGAACGTTTTGCAAAATCCGTTGAAAGCGCCGCTGAACATCGTTTATTCCAGCGACGTTGATCCGACGCTCGGCAAAGACTCGATTCAAAGCGGCATCAAAGCGTCCATCTACGCCGTCATTTTCGTTTCGCTGTTCATGCTCGCCTATTATTGGATCGCCGGCCTCACCGCGAATGTCGCGCTCATCACGAACATCATCATTGTGTTCGGCGTCATGTGTTCCATCGGCTCGACGCTCACGCTGCCGGGCATCGCGGGCATGGTGCTGACTGTCGGCATGGCGGTGGACGCGAACGGGCTGATCTACGAACGTCTGCGCGAGGAACTGGCCAAAGGCAAATCCTTGCGCGGCGCGATTGACGCCGGTTACGCCCGCGCGTTCGGGACGATTTTCGATTCGCACGTCACGACGCTCATTTCATCCATCATTTTGATTTTCATGGGCACCGGCGAAATCAAGGGCTTCGGCGTCACTTTGACCATTGGCGTCGCCGCCAGTTTATTTACTGCGCTTGTGGTGACGCGTCTGATTTTCAACTTCATGCTCGACCGCAACTTTTTGAAATCGCTGCATATGATGCACATCATCAAAAGCGCGAAGGTGAATTTCATGAAGGCGGCGACGCCATTGTTCATCATTTCGTGGGCGTTCATTATTTTGTCGCTCGGCTATGGTTTCACGCGCGGCGAAAAATTATTCGGCGTGGACTTTTTGGGCGGCGACAGCACGACCTACAGCTTTGCGCAAAAATTAAAAGTAGAAGACGTCCGCGACGCACTGACGGCGGTTGGCGAAAAAGATTCGCAGATCCAATATCAAAAAGATGCGAGCGGCGGCACGGAAACATTGCGCGTCACGACTTCCAGCGGCTCGGCGGACAAAGTCGAGCAGGCGCTGGAATCCAAATTTCCGCAGGCGGATTTCAAAGCCATCGGCAAGCAACAAGTCGGCGCGGTCATTGGCAAAGAAATCCAGCGCTCGGCCATCATCGCTTCGTTGCTGTCGCTCTTCGGCATTTTGCTTTACGTCGCGTTTCGCTACGAATTTTCCTTCGCCGTCGCCGCCGTTATCGCCGTGTTGCACGACGTGTTGCTCGCCATCGGCTGCTATTGCATCGCGAATGGAATTTCCGGGCGCGAGTTTAACGCCACCGTCGTCGCGGCCGTGCTGACCATTATCGGATTTTCGATTAACGACAAAATCGTCATCTTCGACCGAATCCGCGAAGATTTGAAACTCGGCGCGCGCGGCTCGTTCAAGGACATCATCAATCAGGCGCTCAATCAAACCTTGAGCCGCACGATCATCACGAGCGGCACGGTGTTTCTGGCGACGCTCTCGCTTTACATTTTCGGCGGCGGCGTCATCAACGACTTCGCGTTCACGTTTCTCGTCGGCATCATCACGGGAACGTATTCGTCCATCTACGTCGCCAGCGCGCTGGTGTTGTGGTGGCATAAAGGCCAGCGCCCGAACATCGGCGCATCGCAGGTGACGATGCAAAACGCCGCGACGGCGAAAGTTTAAAAATTTCAAGTTTTCAGTTTTTGGAAAATTTGAAATTGAAAACTGAAAGTTAATTACTCCAATTTCGTCGGGCGTGACTTTTGTTCCTTGGACATTAGACTTTGGACTCGATGATCGCCTTCATTCAAATCACGCCGTGGCATTGGGCGGGATTCATTCTCTGCGTGCTGATTTTTCTCGCGCTCGATCTGGGTGTGTTTCATAGCGGCCCGCACATCGTCAAATTCAAGGAAGCGTTGGCGTGGAGTTCGCTCTGGTTCACGTTGGCGATGATTTTCGGCGCGGCGATGATTTTCTGGCGCGGACGCGAAGAGGCGACTGAATTCGTCACTGGCTATCTCATCGAACTGTCGCTTTCGCTCGACAACATCCTGGTCATCGCGCTCATCTTCACCGCGTTTCGCGTCGCGCCGGAATTCCAGCATCGCGTTTTGTTCTGGGGAATTCTTGGCGCGCTCGTGATGCGCGGCGCGATGATCGGCATCGGCGCGGCGCTCGTCCAACGATTCGGCTGGGTCCTTTACGTGTTCGGAATTTTCCTGGTTTTCACCGGAATCAAAATGCTGTTTTCACGCCACGAAGCCGTTGACCCGGAAAAAAATTTCACGCTGCGCATCGCGCGCAAATTTTTCCCCGTCGCGAAAGATTTTCAGGGACAAAAATTTTTCGCGCGGCTCAACGGCCGCTTCGCCCTCACGCCGCTCGCACTCGTCTTGCTGCTGGTGGAAACAACTGATTTGATTTTCGCGGTGGATTCCGTGCCCGCGGTTTTCTCGGTGACACGACAGGCGTTCATCGTTTTCACCTCGAATGTTTTTGCCATTCTCGGCCTGCGCTCGCTGTATTTTCTGCTGGCAGGCGCGCTGGGGCAATTCCGCTATTTGAAATCGGGACTGTCCATCGTGCTGGTTTTTGTCGGCGGAAAAATGCTGCTCGACCCGCACGACGCGCCAACGAAATGGTTTCAAGCTGAAATTTCGACGAGCGTTTCACTGCTCGTCGTGGCGACGATCCTGCTTATTTCCATCGCGCTATCCGTCACCGCCGCCCGGCGGGAACAAAAAAAATAAACCACGGATTGCGCGGATCAAAAATGATTCCAAAACCATTCATTTTTATTCTTTCATCTGCTTAATCCGCGTAATCTGCGTTTGAATGAAATTCCGCTGGTCCATTGCGCCGCCGCAGCCGCTGCTCGCCGGCCGACTCGCGAAAGAACTGGAAATTTCGCCGCTGCTCGCCCAATGCCTGCTCAACCGCGGCTTCAGCGAGATTTCCGCGGTTGAAAATTTTCTTTCGCCGCGCTTGAAAAATCTCGCCGACCCGTTTCTGCTGCCGAACATGGCCGCCGCCGTAGAACGGTTGCTCCGCGCGCATGGACAAAAAGAGGAGCTCGTGATTTTTGGCGATTACGACGTGGACGGCGTGACTTCGACCGCGCTGCTTGTGGAAGTTTTGCGCGAACTCGGCTGGCGCGTAAATTTTTATCTGCCGAACCGGATGGACGAGGGTTATGGTTTGAGTGCCGACGGGGTGGAAAATTGCCTGAAAAAATTTCCGGCGACGCTTTTACTTGCCGTGGACTGCGGTTCCACTGCCGTTGAAACAATTTATTCTTTGAGCGAACGCGGCGTGGATGTGATCGTCTTGGATCATCATCAAGTTTCCGATCCCGCGCCGAATGCCGTCGCGCTGGTGAATCCACAATTGGCTAAAAATCCAGAACTTAAAATTCAAAACTTTTGTGAGCTTTGCTCTGCCGGCCTTGCTTTCAAACTCGCGCACGCCATTTTGAAACGCGGACGTGAAACCGGTTTGCCCGGCGCGGCGGAATTTGATTTGAAACCGCTGCTGGATTTGGTCGCGCTCGGCACGATTGCGGATCTGGTTCCGTTGATCGGAGAAAACCGGATTTTAGTTTCCGCCGGCTTGCGGCAACTGAATGAAACCAAACGCGCCGGAATCATCGCGCTGAAAAAAGTCGCGCAGACGCCGGAAAAGATCGGCGCTTACGAAGTCGGTTTTCAGCTTGCGCCGCGTTTGAATGCCGCCGGACGTTTGGAAACGGCGGAAGAATCGTTGCATTTGCTGCTTGCAGAAAATTTGGAGGCGGCGATGCCGATTGCGCAAAATCTCGATTTGCGGAATCGTGAGCGACAGAAAATTGAAAAATCAATTGTTGAGGAAGTGGTCGGCGCGATCCGCGCGAAGTTCGATGCGGAAAATCATTTTGCTATCGTCGAAGGCGCATTGCTTTGGCACATCGGCGTCGTTGGCATCGTCGCCTCGCGCGTGTTGCAGGAATTTTATCGCCCGACCATCATCATTGGCGGCGAAAATGGCGAGATGCGCGGTTCGGGCCGCAGCATCGCCGGTTTTGACCTGGCGGCGGCGTTGCGGGAGTGCGACGAATTTTTGATCCGTCACGGCGGACACGCGATGGCGGCAGGCTTAAGCATTGCGCCGGAAAAAATTGATTTGTTGCGGGAAAAATTAAACGCGCTCGCGCAGTTGAAATTAAAACCGGAAGACTTGCAACCGCCGTTGCGTCTCGACGCGGAGGTCGGTCTGGACGAAATCAATCTTGAAAGGCTCGCCGAGTTTGAAAAATTGAAGCCGACCGGACAGGGAAATCCGGCGGTGCAATTTTGCGTGCGGAATTTATCGCACGCAAAGCCTTTGCAACGTATGGGTGCGAACAAACAGCATGTGAAACTTTGGGTGAGCGACGGCGTGGTGACGCAGGAAGCGGTCTGGTGGAACGGCGGCGATAAATCGTTGCCCGTGGGAAAATTTGATCTGGCGTTCGCGCCGGGCATCAATGAATTCAACGGAAAAACTTCCGTGCAGATGAAATTTTTGGACTGGCAACCGTCCGTCAAATTGTTTCCGTAAATCGTTTTAACCTGTTTAAGGCCAGTGGATTGCTTGATTTTGCTTGCATTATTAATCGCAACTGTTACCATTTTTTCAAATCTGTTGGATAACTTGTGATTTCGGTCATGGTAAATCTTCAAGTGAACTTGGTTCAGTGATGATTTGAAACCCGGCAGTCGGGAACAGTCTTGAAAAACGGTTAATCAGAACAGGAAATCATCAAATGAGCACAAAACTGTTTGTGGGAAATCTTTCCTTCAACACCACGGAAAATGATCTGCAAGAGGCGTTCGGTGCCTTTGGCACGGTCGTCGAAGGCAACCTCATGATGGATCGGATGAGCGGCCGCTCGCGCGGTTTTGGCTTCGTCACGATGTCCACGCCGGAGGAAGCACAAAAGGCCATTGAAGCCATGAACGGCGCGCAACTCGCTGACCGCGCCTTGACGGTAAACATCGCCCGCCCTAAAGAGGAACGGCCTCGCACCGGCGGCGGCGACCGCAGTCCTCGCCGTGAATACGGCGGCGGCGGTGGCGGACGTGATCGCTATTAATCTTCCGCTGATCTCTCGGGGCGGCGTCGGAACCGGGCGTCGCCCCACTTTATAGTTTCGCTTCACTTCGCGAAAAATTTCATGGAAGAACACATTGAGGTCGAAGGGCGCATTCTGACGGTGCTGGCGGGAACGATGTTTCGCGTCGAGCTGGATAACAAGCACCAGGTTCTGGCGACTATTTCCGGCAAAATGCGCAAGCGATTTGTCCGGCTCACCGTCGGCGACCGCGTAAAAATGGAAATGTCGCAATACGATTTGAACAAGGCGCGCATCGTCTGGCGCTTGGGTTAGTTTTGGCAA
>CAXUBD010000054.1:8707-13045 GCA_964249225.1 uncultured Verrucomicrobiota bacterium
ACTTCAAGGTTCATGGTCTCTTCAATCATCGTCGCCGCCGGCAAAGGCACACGCATGGGCGCGAACGTGGATAAGTTGTGGCTTGAAGTCGCGGGTCGTCCGGTCATCGCTCACACTTGGAAAAAATTCAACGACGCGCAGTGCGTTGACGAGATCATTCTCGTCGTGCGCGACGGGATGCAATCGGAATTCAGCAAGCTCGCTGCGAAGTTTAAATTCCAAAAACCTTTTCGCCTCGTTGCTGGCGGTGCGGAACGACAGGATTCGGTTTGGAACGGACTCAAAGCACTGTCGCCGAAAACGGAAATCGTCGCGATTCAAGACGCCGCGCGGCCTTGTACGAGCGAGGAATTGATCGCGGCGACGATTCAAGCGGCGCGCGAAACCGGTGCGGCGGTTGCTGCGCAGCCGATGACAGACACGATCAAGGAATCTGCCGACGGCAAAATAATTTCGCGCACACACGACCGCGCAAAATTTTGGTCGGTGCAAACGCCGCAGACGTTCCAGCGGGAGGTCATTGTCCGGGCCATCGCCACGGCCAGGGAGCGGAAACTGAACCTGACCGATGACACGGCGGCGTGCGAATTGATCGGCCAGCCGGTTCGGCTGGTGAAAGATCATTCACCGAATCCCAAGGTCACCGTTCCGGGCGACTTGCCGTTCATCGAAAATTTACTGCGGTCAAAATGATTTTTAATTTAGAAAAGCAAGAAATCAGGGAAGCAATCCTGCATTCTGTTTTCTTAATTCGTTCCAAAAACTTTGTGTCCTGGCCTCTTCGTGCTAAAGTTTGCTGAACATGAAACGGAATCTGATTTTCGGTCTGGTGATCGCGCTGCTCGCCTTGAACCTGGCGATTGGCGCGCAGATTTATTTGAGTTCCGCGCACGCGACGGATGCGAAGGACGCGGCGGATCCAAACATGCAATTGTTCGACGACGTGCTCGACAAGGTGCGCAACGAATATGTGGACGGAAAAAATCTTACGTATCGCGAATTGGTTTACGCGGCGCTCAAGGGCATGGTCGGCAAACTCGATCCGCACAGCGAATTCATGGATGCTGATGATTACCGGCAATTGCAGGACGACACGGAGGGACAGTTCGGCGGTCTTGGGTTGGAAGTGATGATGAAGGATAATTTTGTCACCGTCATTGCGCCGATGGATGATTCGCCTGGTTTTCGCGCGGGGATTTTGTCCGGCGACCGCATCATCAAAATCAACGGCCAGAGCGCGGAAAAAACACCGCTCGAAGACGCCGTGAAACAGCTTCGCGGCGAACCGGGAACGCAAGTGACCATCACCGTTCAGCGCCCGTCTTCGGGCGTCATGAAAGATTTTAAATTGACGCGCGCCATCATCCAGATGGACATGGTGAAGGACATCAATGGTAAAAAAGAATTTCCGCTGGATGAAAATAAAATCGGCTACCTGCGCATCACCGAGTTCGGCGACCAGACTGGCGACGAACTCGAAGATGGCTTGCAAAAATTAAAAAGGCAGGGGATGAAGGCCTTGATCCTGGATTTACGTTGGAATCCCGGCGGGCTGTTGGATGAAGCGGTGAACGTTTGCGGAAAATTTTTGCCACGCGGGCAATTGGTCGTCACAACCGAAGGCCGCGACCCGCGCGAAAATTCCGTCCGCCGCGCCGACGGTCGCGGCGATGAATTGAAGGATGTTCCCGTGGTCGTCCTGGTGAAT
This sequence comes from uncultured Verrucomicrobiota bacterium, assembly GCA_964249225.1. Taxonomy (GTDB): domain Bacteria; phylum Verrucomicrobiota; class Verrucomicrobiia; order Limisphaerales; family UBA11358; genus UBA11358. Next base: position 10,416 of record CAXUBD010000054.1, read on the forward strand.
CTAGGCAGCGCCAGCGCGTCGGAAATTGTCACCGGCTGTTTGCAGGATTTGCATCGCGGAATCATCCTTGGCGAAAAAACTTTTGGCAAAGGTTCCGTGCAAACCATTTTCCCGCTCGACGACGGCTCCGCGCTCAAGCTTACCGTGGCCAAATATTACACGCCCAGCCACAAAGTCATTCACGAGCACGGCATCACGCCGGACATTCTCGTGCCGATGAGCGACGAGGAAGAAGCCTCGTTGATCGTGAAACGCGCGCCCGGCGGGCTTGAATCGCTGAACAATGAAAAAGATCGCGTGCGCGTGCAAAATTCCCGCGACGTCCAACTGGATCGCGCCGAGGATTTGCTCAAAGGCATTTTGCTTTACAGCGAATTTTCCAAGCCGGAAAAGGTCGCGGAAAAATAAATTCGTTAAACAGTTGAAATTTTAAATCGTTGAATCGGTTCGACGATTTAATAATTCAACAATTCATCGAATGACGATTTTAGCAATCGAAACTTCCTGCGACGAAACCAGCGCCGCTGTCGTGCGCGATGGTAAAATTCTGTCCAGCATCGTCTCGTCGCAAATCAAACTTCATGCGGAATACGGCGGCGTCGTGCCGGAACTCGCCGCGCGTGAACACCTGAAAAATTTGATTCCCGTCAGCCGCGCCGCACTGGACACCGCGAAAATTTCGCCGCAAGAATTGGACGCCGTTGCCGCCACGCAAGGCCCCGGTCTGCCGATGGCGTTGCTCGTCGGATTCAAGGCCGCGCAAGCCGTCGCGTTCGCGTTGCGCAAACCGTTTGTCGGCGTCAACCATCACGAGGCGCATTTGTATTCGCCGTGGATTTCCGGTGAAGCTGCCCATGCCGATTTTTTAAATTTTCAACCGAACGTTTCCCTCATCGTCAGCGGCGGACACACGATGCTCGTGCTTGTGGAATCGGAACTGAAACATCGCGTGCTCGGCGCGACGATGGACGACGCGGCGGGCGAATGTTTCGACAAGACCGGCAAGATGATGGGACTCGCCTATCCCGCCGGCCCGGAAATAGACCGGCTTGCGGAAACTGGAAATGCAACCGCGTTTAATTTTCCGCGCCCGCTGCTGCACGAAACGAATGATGATTTCAGTTTCAGCGGCCTCAAAACTTCCGTGCGCTATTTTCTCCGCGATCATCCGAAAATTCTGGACGATTCGCAAAGCGTCCGCGATTTGTGCGCCAGCGTGCAGGCCGCGATTGTCGAGGTGCTCGTCACGAAAACCATTCGCGCGGCGAAACGCAACGGAGTTCGTTGCGTGACCGCGTCCGGCGGCGTCACCTGCAATCGCGCGTTGCGCCGCGAACTCGCGCGCGCCAGCGGAAAAAATGATTTCGTTTTGCGTCTCGCGGAAAAATCCCTTTGCACCGATAACGCCGCGATGATCGGAGTTTTGGCGGTGCGAAAATTACTGGCCAGCGCGGAACCGACTTCGTTCGATCAAGAAATCACGCCCGGCTGGGTTTTGGCGTGAAGGAATAAAAATTTTTCCGAATTCAAATCCAGTTGCCTAAATCGTCCTAGTGCATGACAGTGTCGCCATGGATTCGGAAACATTTCGAGCGAGCCGCTGGACGCACGGCAACCATTTTTTTCCCACTGTCATCGAGGTGTCGGACCGCGCGGTCGTCCGGCACAAGCGATCGTGGTTCAGCAAGGACGAGATTAGCATCAGCATCAGCAAGGTCGCGTCTGTACACATCAAAACCGGTCTGATCTGGTCAGATATTTTAATCGAATCCAGCGGCGGCAGCGACCCGCTCGCAAGTCACGGCCACACGAAAGCCGACGCGCAACGCATTCGCGAGCTGGTCGAAGAAGCGCAAGGCATCGGGCCGGAAAAATTAAAATTGTCTTGAACGGCGGGGCGAGCGTCCCCGCAAGCCGAAAACACTGGCATGAAATTTTTTCCATGCGTTTTAATTTTGCTGGCCACTTCGCTTTTCGCGCGCGCAGCTGACGATACGATCACGTTGCCGGACATGATTCAAGGCGCGCAACAGTGGGCGCAGGAAAATCTCGACACCAATGTTCTCAACTCGCTGTCCGGCGTGGACGAACACGCGGTGCAGCAATTTTTCAACGACGTTCAGAAAAATTTTTCAGGCGAATACGTCGTGGACATCGCGTCGCTACGGCAAACGGCGCAAGTCATTTTGCCCTTGCTGGAAAACAACGACGACACGCAACCTTACGCCGCATGGCTCAAATCCCAGATGGATTATCTTGATGTCGCCGACGAAATCCGTCTGGCGATACCGCAGCCACAAGTTGAAACCAACCAGCCGCCGCCGCGCGTGGCGAATCCGCCGCCGCAAATCGAACGTGCGTTCTGGACGAAAAAAACTGCGAATCGTCCCTGGTCGGATGACGCAAAAAAATATGTGCCGGAATTAAAACCAATTTTTTCCGCACAAAAAATTCCGCCGGAACTTATTTGGGTCGCGGAAGTCGAATCGTCTTTCGATCGCCGCGCTAAAAGTCCGGCGGGCGCGGCGGGATTGTTTCAGTTGATGCCGGACACGGCGAAACGTTTCGGACTTTCCCTGTGGCCGCGCGACCAGCGTTTTCAGCCCGAACCCAGCGCGAACGCCTCGGCG
>CAXUBD010000055.1:0-330 GCA_964249225.1 uncultured Verrucomicrobiota bacterium
TTTTTGGACAGCGATGTCATTCCCGACGCCGGCTGGTTGCAAAAACTTCTGGATGCTTTCAATAATCCGGAAGTGCAGGCGGTCGCCGGCAATTCTTATCTGGATCTGTCGAATTTCCTGGGCCGGGCCTTGGCGTCGAACTGGATTTTTCCGTTGCGTTCAGAGGAATCCGTTCTTAAAGAAACGCGTTATTTTTTTGCCAACAACCTGACGATGCGGAAATCCACGGCGGAGCAATTTCCCTTTCCTAAAATGCCGCCCGGCGCAACGCGTGGATCGTGCGTGCAACTGGCCGGGAATTTGCGAGACGCGGGAATCAAAATTTTTCTG
>CAXUBD010000055.1:340-11711 GCA_964249225.1 uncultured Verrucomicrobiota bacterium
GCATCCCGCGCCGAACGGCTGGTGCCATTTGCTCGCCCGCGGCGTGGCGCAGGGGCGAGATGAACTGCTTTTAAGGCGTCTCTATCGCGGGCAATCATGGCTGGCCCGGGAAGGCTATCGGGAATTGCGCCGTTTTTTCACCGGGATGTTTCGCGGATTTAAATCGCTGCTGCGTGGAAGGAAAAATGCGAATCTTTCCGGGATGGAAACTCCGCTCGCGCTGGGCGTCTTGTTTATTTACTGGCATTGCCGGCTTTTTGGCGCCTGGGGCACGCAGCTTTTTCCAAAATTCATGGGCCAACATTTCCGCCTTTGAAAATTGAGACGGTCATAATGGTGCCAAGTAAGCACCGTTAAATCAGCACCGTTCTTCACTCAATTTAAAAAATGCGATCATTTCAAAAAAGTTTGCATCCAGAATTTACTAAACGGAACTTGTTCACCGCAGCCGTTTTTGACCTGAAAACGCTGTGAATAATTCGCGTTCTCGAAACGAGAATCACATTGATTTGACGGGCTGATTTAAGTTTTTCACAGGTTGTTCACGGCGCGTTTTTAGTGAATAAGCTGTGCATATCAATTCATTGTCGGAACTGCAATTTAAGTTATGATGTTCCCAGTTCATTGAAAGAACGAAGCGGACGGTGAGATTGAAAAATAGCAATGTCCGGCTTCAGGATAATCCCAGGCGACTGGGGAAAAGTCGGGTCAGGCTGGTTGACCCGGCTCCTCGGAAACTAGACCGCAAGGTCTGGTGGCGAGGCAGAATTCACCAGTTCCTCTGGCGATGTTCGCACATCGTCAAATGCGAATGAGGGACTTGGCGGCGAGGAACGATGAGAAACCGTTCCAAACCGAGTCAAGTAGTCCGGGCAGGTTTCGAGCCTGGATGAATCGCAGTTACCCAGAGGGTAATCGGTTGCTACTGTGCATCAGCACGGACGGACGACTCTGGCGGGTCCAAAAATAAAAAGTTGGGACCGCCAAAAGAAAGACGCCGAAAGGCGGGACAAACGGAGCGTCCGCACCGGGAAGGCCACGCAGGCTGGGCAGGCCGCGTGAAAAACTTCCGAAGCGCCGGCGATGTTAAAAACGACACCGCTGGGCTGTGAATGAAAAGCAACCTGAGAGTGAAGAGGCGAGACCCGTGGCCTTGGGCAAACGCGCTGCCAGAAGCAGCGGCTGACCCAGAGCTAAACGGTCAAGACGCGAAATAAAATTACAGGCGTGTCTTGACCTGGTTCGCAGGCCGGTGGCGCAACCACCAGCCGAAGCGAGCTGAAAAGCCTCACTCGAAATCCAGTGGCCGCAAGGCGCTGGACGGCCCTGCTACGAGGCCGGAAACTCCGCTTGCCGTGGAGAATGGCGTCGGGAAGCTGACAGCCCCTGAAAAGGTGCGCGCCGAATGTCAGTCCGGGAAAGAGAGATTGGCGAACTCCCATCCCCCATTTGTCCCTGCTTGACCGAAAGGTCGGGCAGGGACTTATTGTTTTAAAAACTGTTTCAGAAAAAAACTTGCTCTCATTTGATTTTCAGACAAATTTTCAGAAGCAAAAAATCAATCAATCGTATTTCGCAAAAAATTTTATGGGACGCATCTACAACAACATCGTCGAAACCGTCGGTCGCACGCCGCTGGTCAAACTCAACAAAGTCACCGCCGGTTTGCCGGCCACGATTTTACTTAAATGCGAATTTTTCAATCCGCTCGGCAGCGTCAAGGACCGCATCGGCATGGCGATGATTGACGCCGCCGAAAAAAGCGGCGTGCTCAAAAAAGACACCATCATCATCGAGCCGACTTCCGGCAATACCGGCATCGCGCTCGCATTCGTCGCGGCGGCGAAAGGCTACAAAATTATTTTGACCATGCCCGAAACGATGTCACTCGAACGCCGCACACTCTTGGCGATGCTCGGCGCAAAACTTGTTTTGACGCCCGGCGCGGAAGGCATGAAAGGCGCGATCGCGCGCGCGGAAGCATTGGCAAAGGAGACGCCGAACTCGTGGATTCCGCAGCAGTTTGAAAATCCCGCCAATCCGGAAATTCACAAGAAGACAACGGCGGTGGAACTTTGGGAAGACACCGACGGCAAGATTGATATTTTGGTCGCCGCCGTCGGCACCGGCGGAACGATCACCGGTTGCGTGGAAGCCCTCAAACCGAAGAAGCCGTCGTTTCAGGCCATCGCCGTTGAGCCGAAAGATTCGCCGGTCATTTCGCAAACGCTCGCCGGCCAGCCGGTGAAGCCCGGTCCGCACAAAATCCAAGGCACGGGCGCGGGCTTCGTTCCGAAAAATTTGCATTTGAAGGACAGCGCGGGAAATCCGCAAATTGTCGAATGCGTCCAGGTTTCCAACGACGACGCCTTTGCGATGGCGCGCCGGCTTGCCAAAGAAGAAGGACTGTTGGTCGGTATTTCCACCGGCGCGAATGTCGTGGCCGCGATTGAAGTGGCCAAACGTCCCGAAAACAAAGGCAAAATGATTGTGACGATTGCCTGTTCCACCGGCGAACGTTATTTGAGCACGGCACTCGCGGCCGAAGCCAAGGCCGAAGTGGGCGGCTGAATTTCTTTGCTCAAAAAAATATGTTGCGTTTGACTTGATTTGCCTGTAGTTAATCAGCGTTCGAAGGTTTTATTGTCGGCGGCAGCCGGGTTTTCAAACTGATTGCTGCTGCGGAAATTTCCCAAAAATTCAAAATTCTGGCGGACTTTTTGGACGGTCTTTTGCTTTCGGACATTTAAACACATTTTATGAGCGACACCCCACACAACGGCGAAAGGTCGGATTCCGGTTCCGGCTACCTGGAGATTTCCGAAAAAGGTTTCGGTTTTCTCCGCACGGCGGCCAACCATTTTCATCCGAAGCCGACCGACATCTTTGTCACGCCCGACACCATCCGCCGCAATTTTCTCCGCGAAGGCAGCCACATCGTCGGGCCGACGCAGCCGCCGCATCGCGGCACAAGTCCGCAACTCAAGGCCGTGGACAAAGTCAACGACATGGTTTTCGAGGATTACGTCAAAGCCGTCCGCTTCGAAAATCTCACGACGATTGACCCGATCGAAAAATTCAAACTGGAAACGACGCCGGACTTGATCGAAACACGCGTGATTGACCTCGTCACGCCCATTGGCAAAGGCACGCGCGGCATCATCGTCGCGCCGCCGCGCACGGGCAAGACGACCATCCTCAAACAGATTTGCAACGCCATCACGACGAACCACCCGGAAGTTCATGCAATGGTTCTGCTGATTGACGAACGCCCGGAAGAAGTCACGGATTTCCAACGCTCGGTGAAAGCCGAAGTCGTTGCATCCTCGAACGACATGGATCTGGAAACGCACGTCCGCCTTTCGCGTTTTATGATTGAGCGCTGCCGTCGCATCGTCGAATCCGGCAAGGACGTTTTTGTGCTGCTCGATTCGCTCACGCGTGTCGCCCGCGCTTACAACAGCGTTCACGGCGGCAGCGGTCGCACGATGACCGGCGGCGTGGACGCGCGCGCTTTGGAAATTCCGCGCAAGATGTTCGCCTCCGCGCGCAAGATTGAAAATGGCGGTTCGCTCACCATCATCGCCACCGCGCTCGTGGACACCGGTTCGCGCATGGACGAATTGATTTTCCAGGAATTCAAAGGCACGGGCAACATGGAGTTGATCCTGGACCGCAAACTTTCCGACCGCCGCTTGTATCCCGCGATTGACATTCCGAAATCCGGCACACGCAAGGAAGAAAAACTTTTTCCGGCGAAAAATCTCGAAGCCATCCGCAAACTCCGCCGCACGATGGTGGATTTGAACCCCATCGAAGCGATGGAAACGCTCACCGCCGCGCTCAAGAAACACAAGACGAACGACGAGCTGCTGGCGAAGTTGGAAAAAGGTTCGTGAGTTTTACAGAAGATAACAAAGGAAACGAAGTCCGATAAGCTCTTCGTTTGCTTCTGTTCCAATGAATCTATCGCTTCACTCGCGTCCGCCTTTGGAACGGATGCTGCGCATTCATCAGTCGTTGCAATCCGGCAAATTTCCCAACGCCTCCACGCTCGCTCGCGAACTCGAAGTGAGCACCAAGTCCATTCATCGCGACATCGAGTTCATGCGAGAGCGGCTGAACCTGCCCATCGAATTTGATCCGGCGCGAAATGGCTATTTTTATACTGGCGAAGTCAGCGCATTTCCGACGATGCAAATCACCGAGGGCGAAATTTTCGCACTCGTCGTCGCGGAAAAGGCGCTGCAACAATATCGCGGCACGAGTTTTGAGAAACCGCTCTTGAGCGCTATCAAAAAAATGGAGCAGGCGTTGCCCGACACGATTTCGCTGAATCTCGCCGACATCGAACAAACGATTTCCTTCCGCACGCGCGCCGAGCAGATTCTTGATCTGAAAATTTTCGACGTGCTCGCCAAAGCCGCCGCGCGCCGCGAACAGATCGAACTCGCCTATCGCAAACCCGGCCAGACCAAACCCGAAACACGCGTCGTTGACCCGTATCATTTGGCAAACATCAACGGCGAATGGTATCTTTTTGCTTACGACCACGCGCGCAAAGACATCCGCACCTTCGCGCCCGCGCGGATCAAATCCGTGAAGCCGACGGGAAAAACGATCGAGCCTCCGCAAAAATTTTCGCTCGAAAAAAGATTGCGCGACAGCTTCGGCGTCCATTCGGGACAGGGCGAATTTGAAGTCGTCATTCGCTTCAACCAGCGCGCCGCCGATTACGTCCGCGAAAAAAAATGGCATGAATCGCAACAGTTGCGAGAGTTGAAAAACGGCGGCGTGGAACTTTCGCTGAAACTTTCCAGTCTCGTCGAAATCGAGCGCTGGGTTTTGAGCTGGGGCGGCGACGCCAAAGTTTTGAAGCCGCGCGAACTTGCGGAAGCGGTCACGAATTCGGCAAAAAGAATCTTGCAAGCCGGCAGCTAAATGTTTTATTGGCTGGAATTCGTGAAAGTGAAATTCTCTTTTTTTTATTTGGCGATTTTGCTCGGCACTGGCGCTAACGCGCAGCAAGTTTCCATTGACTGGCATCAAATCGCCGGTGGCGGCGGCACGAGCAGCGGAGGTCAATATGTCGTCAGCGGCACCATCGGCCAGCATGATGCCGGCGGCGCGATGACCGGCGGTAATTATTCCTTGACCGGCGGTTTCTGGAGTTTGTTCGCCGTGCAAACGCCCGGAGCACCGTTGCTGACCATCACTTATTCCGGTAACCAAGCCATTTTGTCTTGGCCATCTTCGGTCACAGGCGGGACGCTGCAAACCAACAACAATCTTGCCACCGGCACTTGGGGCAATTATGCCGGATCGATTGTTAACAACACCGTGACCAATTCCGCGCCGCCGGGAAATTTATTTTTCCGGTTGACTCATCCTTAAAAGCGGCCGCGCAACGGCTCTCTTTTAAACTGCCGCAACTTTTTCCAAGTTGGATTGTTTCTTGGTCGTGATATAATCAAATTCGTCATGCTGAAAAAAAACATCTGCCGGTGGTTGTGTGCCTTGCTCGCATCGGGCGCGATTGAAATAATTCACGCGCAGGGCACGGCGTTTTTGTATCAAGGCCGGCTCAACGACGGCGGCGGTCCGGCCACGGGAAATTACGATCTGCGGTTTGCCATTTACGACGCGGTGACCAATGGAAACGCGATCAGTTTTCCGCTGACGAATTCCGCGACGCCGGTGAGCAACGGTCTGTTCACCGCGACCCTGGACTTCGGCCCGATTTTCACCGGCACAAATTATTGGTTGCAGATCGGCGTGCAAACCAATGGCATGACCAACGCGTTCACCACGCTGTTTCCGCGCCAGCCGATTCTGCCGGTGCCGTATGCGATTTTTGCGAACACCGCGAGCAACCTTCTAGGCAGGCTGTCGGCGACGCAATTGAACGGCACGTTGCCATCGAGCGCGTTCGCGGGTTACACCAACACGGTTTCGTTCACCAACGGCGCAAATCTTTTCAGTGGAAATTTTAATGGAACTTTCGCCGGCAACGGCACGAACCTCGTGAACTTGAACGCTTCACAATTGACCGGCGGCACGGTGGCCGACGCGCGGCTTTCGGCAAATGTAGCGTTGCTCAACGCGAACCAGAATTTCACCGGCGCAAATAATTTCACGAATTTTGGCAACAGTTTTGCCGGCAGTTTTTTCGGCAACGGCCTCGTCGGCTGGATTCCCACGAATGGCACGGCGATCCAGGCGGAGATTGATCACGGTTATCTGTTGACCAATCCACAAGTTGTGACGGTGACGCTGCCGGCCTCGCCGAACGCGGGGGACATCGTGCGGATTTCGGGCGCAGGCGCGGGCGGTTGGAAAATTGCGCAAAACGCAAACCAATCGGTGTTGGGAAATTTTTCGAGCTTTGCGAATGCTTATTGGAAACAAACCTCTGCGTCCGCCTCGCAAAATTGGGACTGCATCGCCATGTCGGCAGACGGCAGCAAATTGATCGCGTCCACTTTTGGCGGCGGAGTTTATGTGTCGCTGGATTCTGGATTGACGTGGACGCAGACCAATTCGACCGCCGGCAGCTGGCGTTCCGTCGCCTGTTCGGCGGACGGCAGCAAATTATTCGCGGCGCTTTATGGCGGCGGCATTTACACCAATTCCACGGGCAGTTGGGGAATCGGCGGATCAACCAGCGGCCTGAACTGGATTTCCATCGCGTCCTCCGCGAGCGGCAGCAACTTGGTGGCGGCGGTGAATCTTGGCGGCATTTATACCTCCACTAATTCCGGCGCGACTTGGAAACAACAAACCACCGGCCTGCCGTCCAATCCGAATTGGTATTACGTCACGTCTTCCGCGAACGGCTCCAATCTGGTGGCGGTGGTCAATGGCGGCGGCATTTATACATCGGCCAATGCGGGCGTGAGTTGGACGCAACAAACCACCGGCTTGCCAGTCAATCCGACCTGGGTTTCCGTCGCGTCGTCTGCCGACGGCAGCGAGCTGGCCGCTGTCGCCGTCAGCGCGAGCATTTATACTTCGATGAATTCCGGCGCGAGCTGGAGCCAGCAAACCAACGGCGCGCCGGTCAGCGCGAACTGGGCGTCCATCGCTTCGTCGGCGGCCGGCAGCAAACTGGCGGCGGCGGTCCACGGCGGCGGCATTTATCTTTCGAGCAATTTCGGTTTGACATGGAATCAGGCGGGCGCGACCAGCACCAACTGGTATTCCATCGCTTCGTCGACTGACGGCACAAAATTGGCGGCGACGATTTACGGCGGCGGCATTTATACTTCGCAGGCGGCCTTGCAATCGGCGAGCACGACGGGAACCAGCGGCTACATCAGCGGTCCGCAAGGTTCGGCGGTCGAGTTGCAATACATCGGCAGCGGCCAGTTCATGCCCGTCAGCGCGGCGGGAACGATCTGGGCGAAATAAATTTTCGCCGCGCGCGTTTTTTACGAAAGCATTGACACCGGGCGGTAAAAAACGGTAGAAGGAAGACCATGGCCGACCAAGTTTCAGGCGTGAAAATGGTGCCGGTGGACTCAAAGCTGTTCGAGGCCGTCGGCTACGTGGCCGTCGGTCGCCAGCTCTACATCAAGTTCCGCAATTCTCCCGGCCTCTGTTTCAACGGCGTGCCGAGTTTTCGTTTCGAAGGGTTGCTGGCCGCGCCGCGCAAAGACGCGTATTACGTCACGTTCATCCAGAACAAATATCTGACGAAAGAAGTCTCGTTTGCCCCGCCGGCGCCAGCATCGTAAAAGTGAGTTCACGGGACGGGCAATTTAAATTTTCCCGACTGGCGCAGGAAATTTTTAGGATTCTGGAAGATGACTTTTTCAATTGTGTTTGCGCGATGTCCGCGTTTTTTCATTTCCCGCGCCGTTTTCGGAACTGCGAGCGGATCGCTCACGCCCCAGTCGCACGCGCTGTTCATCCAGATTTTTTCGCTGCCGTAAGTTTCAAGAATGTCAATCGCCCGCGCCGGCGTGCATTTGGTTTCAGGATAGAGCGTCATCCCCGCCCACATTCCGGCGTCCAAAACCATTTTCACCGTGTGCTCCTCGACGTGGTCAATGATGACGCGCTCCGGCCGGATGCGTTGGTCGTTTTTCAAAACGTCGAGAATCAATTTTGTGCCCTTAAATTTGTCTTCGAGATGCGGCGTGTGGACCAGAATCAACTGGTTAAATTTCGCCGCAAGTTCGACTTGCAATTCCAGCACGCGCATTTCATTCCGCGAATTTTTGTTCAGCCCGATCTCGCCAATGCCGAGAACATTTTCGCGTCCGAGAAATTTTGGAATGAGCGCGATGACTTCTTCCGCGAGTTTCACGTCCTCGGCTTCCTTGGAATTGATGCAGAGCCAGCAGAAATGTTTCAGGCCGAACTTCGCCGCGCGTTTCGGTTCGTGTTCCGTGAGCTGGGAAAAATAATCAAAAAATCCGGCGGGCGAACTGCGGTCGAAGCCCGCCCAGAACGCCGGTTCGCAAACTGCCTCGCAACCCGCGAGGGCCATGCGTTCGTAATCATCCGTCGTGCGGCTGACCATGTGGGCGTGCGGCTCGATGTAGCGCATATTTTTGTCAGCCCCAGATTTTCACAGATGAAACACCAATGGGAAATTTTTTATTCTGGGTCCAACGCGGCTGTTCATTTTGGAAATGCTCCGCACGCACCTTTGACTGACGCTTTGGCAATCGGCTCCGTCGTTGGGTCGCTGAAAACCAGCAAAATATTTTTCGCCTTCTGTTTTTTACCGTTGGTCAATTCACCGAGCGCGGCGCGGAAGGCTTTCATGCGGAAATCGTCCGCGCCGGACGCGCGTTCCACGCGGTCGAGAAAGGCGGCGAGTTCGACGAGCTTGTGCCGCGCGTCGAGAAAACAGAGGTCGAGGATTTGCTGCCGGGTCATAAATTGCCGGACGCAATATAAAACGGAATAGCCGCCCGGCAATGGCAAAAAAAACGGCGCTCAAGGAGCGCCGTTGCGAAACGATTGGCTGGCGGGATGTCGGCGTTATTTGTATTCAACGACCGTCAACAGATTTTCTGGATCCGGCAGGCCGTTGCCTTGCAGAAAATAAATATGCTCGTACCCCAAGGCGCGCAGGCCGAAGAAGAGGTCGATGCTGCGATCCCTGAACTGGGTGCCCGGCTGCGGCTCGGTGTAGTTCTCGAGGATCACCACGGCGGTCTCGCGCGATAGAAGGGATTTTGCCTGCGTCAGAATTTTATCATTTGTCTCCTTGCTGGAAACGGCGGGTTGCACGATCCGGGAGGTTTTATTGTCCAACGACTCGATGACGAGTGTGGTGTTGTCGGTTTTGTGAAACGCGACCGGCGGCGGCGGCGTGGCACAAGAACTTAAGAGAAACGGAACGGCCAGCAGAACGGGTAATATAATTTTTTTCATGCCAGTGATTAAGCACCTTCCGTTCCGCATGAAAAGCGAGCAATCAGCAGGAAAAAACCCGTGAACGTGTCCCGATTATTGACGAAGCCCTTGACGAACCGTCACAATTTTGGAAAAAATTCTTTTGCCGTTTTGCAAGTCGCCGCGCTCAATTCCGCCGCCGAACACATTTTGATTTGCGCGACGATTTCTGAGATTTCCTTGACGTAAGCCGGTTCGCAACGTTTGCCGCGATACGGCACGGGCGCGAGATAGGGACAATCGGTTTCGAGCATGAACTTGTCCAGCGGCGCGGCAGCGACGGCGTCGCGGACGTTCTGCGCGTTTTTAAAAGTGACGATGCCGGTGAAGCTGACGAGCGAGCCGATCTCAAAAACTTTTTTCAGGCGTTCGACGCTTTCGCCGAAGCAATGGAAAACGCCGCGCGTTTTGCCGATGAACGGTTTCATTTGTTCAATCGTGTCGTCGAACGCCGTGCGCTGGTGGATGACGCAGTTCAAATTAAATTCAGCGGCGACTTCCATTTGCTGCCGGAAAATGTCCGCCTGTTTTTCCTTGTAACGCAAATCGTCGTCGGCGGTGAATTCCGGCTTCTCGCTCGGCAAGTGATGATAATCCAAACCGGTTTCACCGATGGCGACGACTTTGGGATGTTTCGCAAATTTGCGAAGCACGGAACGCAAATCATCCGGCGCGCCCAACGCCTCGGTCGGATGCCAGCCGACGGCGGCGAAAACTGAAGGAAATTTTTCCGCGAGCCGGATCGCGCTCTCGCTGCTTTCAAAGCTCGTACCGATGGAAATTATTTTAACGACGCCAGCGGCCTGTGCGCGCGCGATGACTTCCGCGAGATCATTTGCGTAGTCGGGATAATCCAGATGCGCGTGCGTGTCAAAAAACATGGCCATGAAAATCAGAACGGCCAGTTGATGCCGGCGGAAATATAAATTTGCCCGCCCAAATTCAACTGCGCCTGCCGTCCGTCGCCGTTGAAATCGGCGTTTTCCATCGGCATGAATTGCGCGCCCAGATAAATGTCAGCGTCATCTTTTACATGATACATGAACATCGCGTTCACGTAGCCGCCAAAGGTCACGTCCGTTGTTCCAAAGCTGCCAGTGTTGCGGGCGCTGATGTTGCCGGCGGAGATCGTCTCGTCGTATTTGTAATCGCCGGAAACAATACCGACCGCAGGCCCGGCCCCGAGCGACATGCCGACGTGTTCGCCCAAGTCCCAATAAAACGTCGGCCCCAGGCGCACGGTGTAAAGCATCACCTCCAGCGAATGCGAGCCGGTGACGGTTCCGGCGGAATTGTTCGTGCTGGAAGAAAAGGGAGTTGTAGAAATGATCGGGCCGGTTCCGCTCGGACCGCCTTGATAAGGCGCGGTCGGGACGACGATGCCACCGGCGTTAAAAATATCCGTCCGCTGAATGACATTCGCCGACATGGAGCTGTTGTTCTTGATGTCAATGGGCAGCAAACCAAAACCCAATTCCCAACCGACGCGCGCGTGTTTCCAATACCAAAGGTTGCCGCCGTAGGCCATGTCGAATCCGGCAAAGACGGAATTGTCTTCCTTGGAACTTCCGGTCGTGGCGAACGACGACGTGCTGTGCATCGCAATCGTGCCGCCGCCAGCGGGATTATATTGGCTCGCATTATTGTAACCCCAATAACTCGTATAATTCGGATCGCCGGTCTGGTCGGTGTGCACATAACCGTCGTTGTAAATTCCGCTGGCCGGATTCTTGCCGGCGACGTTGAAATTTCCCTTCATGCTGAAATTCGCGCTGATGTTCATCCCGACTAGCGCGCCGATGCGAAAATGTCTTGTCCAGTCATCCGTGTCCGACGGGATTCGTATGAACGCGCTGGAATCTGGGTTTCCGTCCACGTCCGGCTGCGCGGAGGCCATGCGCGCAAACCCGGCAAAGCAGCAAACCAGAACCAACATTGGCCAATTGCGGCAACCTATATT
>CAXUBD010000055.1:11721-12399 GCA_964249225.1 uncultured Verrucomicrobiota bacterium
GGTCGCACAACGGCATGGGTTCAGGAAAACGCGATAAAAACGCGCGCTCGTATTGGTTGGCGCGCTCACCGTTGTGGGCGGCCCGTAATCAATCCATTGCACTTCGTTGGCGGGCGCGACGATGGCCGGCGGCGCGATCATGGCGTTGGAAAATAAAATGTTGTCGCTATACACGACGGTGTAAGAGCGGTTCGTGATGGCCGGCCATTCGATCAACGTGTCGCCGTTGGTCAACGTGATGAGGCGCGTGATGTTTAGATTTGTGCTTGTGCTCGTGGCGGCCGGCGGCGTCCAATTCGGAACGGGAACGGCGAATGCGTTCAATTGCCCGTTCGTGAACGGAAAAGGATTTCGCGGAAAATATTGCAGCAGCAGCGTCACGCTCTGATTCGTCGCCAGCGCGGCGCCATAAATCACAAAAGGATTTCCGCTGTTCGTGCCGACGGCGTTGAACAGGCGATTGGTCAAACCGATAACGACGAGGCGCGCGGCGGGAATGGAATTTGTCCCGACGTTCGACAGCAAAATAAATTGTTCGATCAAGCCATTTTGATGATTGACGATTTGCTTAAGAAACGCGGCAGGAAAGCCGTGTTACAGATGATCCCAGCCTCGCGGCCCTCCTGCTGCAAGTCGCGGCGATCGGAGCCGATGTCTCGACTAACTCATCCGCGCCAA
>CAXUBD010000055.1:12409-12701 GCA_964249225.1 uncultured Verrucomicrobiota bacterium
ATTTGCTGCCGGCTACGTTTTATTTTTTGTTCGGGGGCTAATCGCGGATCAAATTTGTTTGGGTCGGCAGCGTGTTCGTAAGCATGACATTTGCGACGACGCTTGGCCCCAAATTGGTCACGTTCACTCCGTAAGTCGTCACGTCGTTGGTGACGACGCTTTGCGCGGGGACGACGATGACCACGCCGAGGTCCGCGAGCGTGACGATGTTGGTCGCCTGAATCACGATATTGGTGGAAGCCGTGTTGGTTCCGGGAATGAACGTGACCGTGACGGAATTGGTGATAAATCC
>CAXUBD010000056.1:0-12396 GCA_964249225.1 uncultured Verrucomicrobiota bacterium
TTTCAGATTGGCACGGCGGTTTCAGGCGTCGCGTGGCTCGGAAGTTTTTCGGCGCTGCTGCTTTTGCGCCGGAAGCCGCAAAAAATTTCCAAATAAATTAACAAACTTCTGCTCGACAAAAATTAATTCTGAATTCAAATAGTTCCTCGCATGGCCAATTCCAAAATCAAACGCATCGGCATTTTAACCGCCGGCGGCGACAGCCCCGGACTCAACGCCGCCACGCCCGGCGTCGGCAAGACCGCGCTCGGCTTTTACGGCATGGAGATCATCGGTTTTCGCGACGGCTTTCGCGGCGTCGTCGAAGACCGGCGGATCAAGCTCGACCGCGCCGCGCTTTCAGGAATTCTCACCATTGGCGGCACGATTCTCGGTACCAGCCGCGACAAACCGCACCGGATGTTGATTGACGGTCGCACGCGCGACATGACCTCCGTGCTCATTGAAAATTATAAAAAATACGGACTCGACGCGCTCGTCTGCCTCGGCGGCGGCGGCACGCAGAAAAACGCGCTGCGCCTCCACGAGGCCGGACTTAACGTCATCACGCTGCCCAAGACGATTGACAACGACGTCGCAATGACCGACGCGACGTTTGGGTTCGCCACGGCGATGGACATTGCGACCGAGACGATTGACCGGTTGCACAGCACGGCGCACAGCCATCATCGGATTGTCGTCGCGGAAATCATGGGTCATCGCGCAGGCTGGCTGACGCTCGGCGCGGGCATCGCGGGCGGCGCGGACGTGATTTTGATTCCCGAAATTCCTTACGACATTGAAAAAATTGCCGAAGCCATCAAGCGTCGCAGCAAACGCGGGACGAATTTCAGCATCGTCGCCGTGGCCGAAGGCGCGATGAGCAAGGACGACGCGCGCGCTTTTTCCGCCGCTGAAAGCAAACGCGAACGCGCGCGGACGTTGCATGATAAAAAGGAGGCGAAGATTGGACTGGCCGCGCTCGAATCCCGGCACACCGGCAACACGCTGCGGCTCGCGCAACAGTTGGAGGAATTGACGCATCTCGAATCGCGCCTGACGATTCTCGGCTACGTTCAGCGCGGCGGCACGCCTTCGCCCGCCGACCGGTTGCTCGCGACGCGGCTCGGCAGCGCGTGCGCGGATTTGATCAATGAAGGTGTTTTCGGCGTGATGGTCGCGGCGCGTGGCGACGGCACCGAGCCGGTGCCGCTGCAAAAAGTCGCCGGCAAACGCAAAACAGTTCCGCCGGATCATTCATGGATTGAAACGGCCAGGCACGTGGGCACTTCTTTGGGCGATTGAAAATAAATTCCCGTTGTGAATGAAACCCAAATTGCAACGCGGAACAGCAGAAGGATTTTAAAAATAATTTTCTGCGCGGGAAAAACTGCGTTAACTTCAGGCGTGGAACTTACACGAATCATTTTGCGCGGACTGGCGGCGATTTTCTTTGTGGTGGCTGGTGCGCTTCATTTCGTGAAACCGGCGATGTATCTACAGATCATGCCGCCATATTTTCCCGCGCCGCAACTGCTGGTGGCGGTCAGCGGCGTCGCCGAAATTGCGGGCGGCGCCGGGCTGCTGATCCGTCGCTGGCGACGGGCGGCGGGCTGGGGATTGATCGCGCTATTGATCGCGGTTTTTCCTGCGAATATTTACATGGTGCAACATCAGGGACAATTTCATTTTGCGCCGTGGATTTTATGGGCGCGCCTGCCGCTGCAAATCGTCTTCATCGCCTGGGTTTGGTTCACGGCCGTTCAGGGTTCACAGCGGGAACGGATCATAACAGGAGCGCCCCGATGAAAATCAAACACGGATTGGCTTCGCTTATGATCGTTGTCCTGACGGCGGCGTCAATTGTTTGGCTGACGGGTTGCACCGGATTGCAATTGCTCAACGCCACGGTCGCGCACCGGGGTTACGTGCGCACAACCGATATTTCCTATGGTCGTGACCCGCGCCAAAAGCTGGATGTTTATCTTCCAAAAAAAATGTCGCCGAATGCAAAGGTGGTGATTTTCTTTTATGGCGGTTCGTGGCGGGAGGGCAGCAAAACAGACTACCGTTTTGTGGCCCAGGCGCTGACCTCGCGCGGGTTGATCGTGGTGCTGCCGGATTACCGGCTCTATCCACAGGTGACATTTCCGGCTTTTGTGGCGGACGGCGCGTCGGCGGTGCGCTGGGTGCGGGACAATATTTCAACTTACGGCGGCGATACGAACCAACTTTACCTGATGGGCCATTCCGCCGGTTCGCACATTGCGGCGCTGCTCACGCTGGATGCGCATTATCTTAAAGACATCGGTCTGGACCGAAATGCGATCCGCGCGACCGCGACGCTTTCGGGTCCGTATGATTTCACGCCCAACCCATGGGACCGGCCCGTGTTCGGCCAGCAAACCAATGACACAACCATTGATCCCAAAATCGAACCGATAACTTTTGTGGACGGCAAAGAACCGCCGATGTTGCTGGTGCAAGGCTTGCGCGATAAAATTGTCGCGCCGTCCAACGCGGTGAACCTCGCGGCCCGCATCCGTCAGGCCGGTGGCGAAGTGGATTACATCACCTATCCCAAACGCGGACACGCCTCGGTGGTCGTTGCGCTCGCATGGCCGTATCAGTGGCTCGCGCCGGTGCTGGATGACGTGACAGACTTTTTTGACCGGCATTAGAATGTTTGGGCGACATGATTGCTGCCGACAAACTCCGTTAGACGAACCTCGCTTGATTTAGCTGGCGCATACTTTGACGAAATCAGTCAGTTCCCGGTTGTTGGAGAAAGACAGCCACTTGCCCGATTTGTCCAGGAAAGCAAGGCATACCGAATGGTTGCATTGAACCCGATGCGGCTCGCGCATTTCTGAAGATGGTTCGGCGGAAATCAAACCGTTGAAACTCGCAAGGCTTTTGTTCATTTACCGACAATCGCATTTCGGGAACGCAAATCACAATGGGGTGTTCACCTTACAAAATCCATTTCGCGCGCCGCACTCACAGCCGCAGAAAATTTTCCGTTGATAAAGAAATTGCGCAAACAAAATGAACAGCACCATGGCGGTCGTCGCAATGACCAGTTCGCCGCAGCCCGGGACACCGTGCGCGTCAAAAAAAACTTTTCACCGGGCCGCCCGAGGTGACAAGACTCATTTCAACAATCAGAAACTCCTTACGTCGTCTCCGACAAGATTTTATTCCTTCTTCGCCACTTTCAACTCGATGTGCAAATCGCGCAGTTGCTTCGGCTCGACGGTGCTGGGCGAATCGGTCATCAAATCCGTGCCCTTCGCGGTTTTTGGAAATGCGATCACGTCGCGGATGCTCGGCGTGCCGCAGAGAATCGCAATCAACCGGTCGAAGCCGAGCGCGATGCCGCCGTGCGGCGGCGCGCCGTAACGAAACGCTTCGAGCATATAACCAAACCGCGCCCTCACCATGTCCGGCGGAATCGCGAGCAGTTCCTCGAAAATGGTCTTCTGCACGTCCGGCTGGTGAATGCGGATCGAGCCGCCGCCGAGTTCCACGCCGTTGACGACGACGTCGTAGTGCTGGCCGCGAACTTTTTTTGGATCGGTCTTCAGCAGCGGAATGTCTTCCGTGACCGGCGCGGTGAACGGATGATGGCTGGAATACCAGCGGTTCTGCTCGCGATCAAAACCGAGCAGTGGAAATTCGATGACCCAGAGAAAATTAAATTGCTGCGGATCAATGACGAGCTTGCCCTGCGACTTCAAAACTTCGGCGCAATACAAACGAATTTTGCCGAGGATTTCGCACGCGGTCAGCCACTGGTCGGCGGCGAACAGAATCAAATCGCCTTCTTCAATTTTCAGTTTAGAAGTCAGCGCGGCTTTTTCCGTGTCGTTGAAAAATTTCACGATGGGCGATTTCCATTCGATGGCGGCGCCATTTGCACTTTTTTCCACTTTGATGAACGCGAGACCTTTCGCGCCGAAACTTTTTGCGTATTCGGTCATTGTTTCAATCTGGCCTTGCGTCGCGCCGGCCATGCCTTTTGCGTTGAGCGCTTTCACCACGCCGCCGTTTGCGATTGCGCCGGAAAAAACCTTGAACGTGCTCGCCTTGAATTCTTCCGTGAAGTCCACGAGTTCCATGCCGAAGCGCGTGTCCGGTTTATCAATGCCAAAACGGTTAAGCGCTTCTTCAAACGAAATGCGTTTGAACGGCGTCGGCACGTCAATGTTTAGCGCCGTTTTCCAAACTCGTTTCAGCAAACCTTCGATCAAATTGTAAATGTCTTCGCGCTCGACGAAACTCATTTCGATGTCCACTTGCGTGAACTCCGGCTGGCGGTCGGCGCGCAAATCTTCATCGCGATAGCAGCGCGCGAGTTGGAAATATTTTTCCACGCCGGCGACCATGAGAATTTGTTTGAACTGCTGCGGCGATTGCGGCAGCGCGTAAAAAGTCCCCGGCTCGCGGCGGTTCGGCACGAGAAATTCCCGCGCGCCTTCGGGCGTGGACTTGAAGAGCGTGGGCGTTTCGACTTCGAGAAAACCTTGTTCGTCCATGTAGCTGCGCGTGGCGATAGCGACTTTGGAACGCAGTTTGAGATTGCGCGCCATTTCGGGACGGCGCAGATCGAGGTAGCGATATTTCAGGCGCAATTCCTCGTTCACCTTATTGGCGATTTCGGGATCGTCCACGGGGAACGGCAAAACTTCCGCCATGTTCAAAACTTCCAGCGTGGTCACGCCGACTTCGACTTCGCCCGTGGGAATTTTTGAATTGTTCGTGCCGGCGGGACGTTGACGAATTTTTCCAGTGATGCTCACGACACATTCGCTGCGCAATGCGGCGGCTTGCGCGAAAAGTTCCGGCGTCAAATCGGACGGATCAAAAACGGTTTGCGTGCGGCCTTCGCGGTCGCGGATGTCTATAAAAATCAGGCCGCCCAAATCGCGACGGGAATGAACCCAGCCGGAGAGCGTGACGGTTTGCCCGATGTGTGCCGGGCGCAGTTCGTTGCAATGATGCGTGCGTTTCATGTAATACAAAAACAGGAGTCAGAATTCCGAATTCAGAATCCAAGTGAACGTGAATCTTGGCGGGAAAGCCGATGGATTTCAAAGTAAAAGTAAAAAGAGTCCGTTGGAAAAATTGCGAGCCGGTGATTTTCCCGGCATTGCTTCACGTCAAGGCGGCTTGCTTTAAACGCTCCTCGGCCTGCTCGTTCGTCAGTTGATGCTGCGCACGCAGCACGGCCACGCCGACGGCCGGCGGATACGCTTGATCCGTTTTCATGCGCGGCTCGACGTATTCGATCACTTCAAAAAGCAACTGGTTGGCGGCTTCGTAAGCCAGTCCGGTGAGCTTGACGATGTAGCGCGTCGCGCGGTCAATCAGCTTGAGATTGCTCGGCACGACCCAGATCATCGTGTTGCCCATCACGCGGCCAAGCCGGACCATCGTGCAGGTGGAAAGCGCATTCATCACCAGCTTCACGGCCACGCGCGTGATGCCATCCAACAAAAAATCCGTTTCCGGCAGCGGCACGAACACGGCCACGTCCGCCGCCAGGTCGGCTTCGTTGGAAGAGTCAACGCCGAAAAAAATCAGGCCGGTTTTCGCCCAATCTTTTTTCGCGGACGCAAGCTGGTCGAGTTCAAACTGGCTGGAGGATTTCTTTTCGGCGCGCGAGACGACCGCGATCGCGCTGTCGCCGATGGCCCGCGAACGTGAACGGATGCCGTTGATGCCGATTTTATAGTGCATCAGCTGGATTGAATTGATCTTGCCGACGGTTTCCACGGTTTGCGAAAATTTTTCCTCGGTGACGAGCGCGCGGATTTCCTTTTCGCTCCATTCCACGCAGCGCGGTTTGCGTTTCAAGATGTTCTGCCAGGCGAGGTCGGTCCACTTGTCCGGCAAAAATAAAAACGCCCACGATTCCGTCGCCGTCATGTCGTCAAATTTCCGGAACGGCGGCGTGCAATAGGTCGGCGAACGTTCCGTCGTGTCCGTCAGCACGTCGATCCCGAACCGGTCGGCGAAATAATTGTTTTTGCGGCCGCTGCGATAAACCGATTCTTCGAGGTGGACCAGTTCCGCGAGTTCAGCCAGAAATTCCGGCGATTTCAGGCCCGCGCTCAATTGATGTAACTTTTCCAGGAACTGTTTGGGAACGCCCGCCGGGTCAATTTCCATAAGTTCACGCACGACCATTTCCAAAACCGTCAGCAGCACGCAAAGCTGGATGGACGTGGCTTGCATGCGCGTCGAGCCGGTGATGGCCATCGGGCCGGTGGTAAGATTTATTTTCTCGATGCGCGCGTCCTGGATGACTTCGCGGCTGCGCTCGACGGTCGCGCAAAGAATGTCGTCAGGATTATTATAAACAAAATAAACTTTTGCGCCCGCGTCCACGCCCGCCCACGCCGTGCCGATGACGAACGACGTTTCGCCGCCCTCGGTGATCGCGAAGACAACGTCTTTCGATGAAACGCCCAGATCGGTGATCTGTTTTCTGCCGAACGCGGTGAAATCTTCAAAGCCTTCCACCGATTTGATGAGCGCGTAATCACCGCCGGCCATGATGCTAAGCGTGCGCGTTTCAAAATCTTTCACCGGAAAAATTTTAGCCGCGGCTTGTTGCTGCCAGAAATCGCGCCAGACGGAATCAAGCAAAATGCTCAACCGTCCGGTCGAACCGCAGCCGGTGAAAAAAATCCGCCCGCCGTTTTTCAGCGCTTGCACGATCGTTTCCTTGATCCGCGCCGCGCGGCCCGATTCCACAAACTCGCGGAATTTGCGCAGGACGTCGTCATCCACCTCGAACAGCAATTTCAACGCGGCGGCGGTGTCGTGCTTCGCCACGTCGCTTAAATTCGCCGTGACGGGATGCGACGATTCCGTGACGAGCGCGCCCAGCTTGAACTGGCCGCTGATCTTCAAAAATTCCTCGGAACGTTTTTTCGAACTGACACTCATCGCGCAAGAGTTAATGAAATTGTCAACGCCGTGTCACGCCGATAGCTTGTCGCCGTCCGTATGCTCTCCACCCAACAACTGGCCGCGCTCAAGGCGGCGAACTGCGAGGTCGCCGTGGACAACCTCACGCGTCAGCTTTACGCGACCGACGCGTCGCCGTATCAGGTCGTGCCGCTGGCGGTGGCGTTTCCGAAAAGCGCGGCGCAGGCGAGTTCCATCATCGAGGCGGCGGCGCATTCGGGCGTGTCGGTGATTCCGCGCGGCGCGGGCACGGGACTTTCCGGCGGCGCGATCGGCGAGGGGCTGGTCATTGATTTCGCACGGCACAATAATCAGATTTTTGATTTCGACAACGAACAAAAAACCGTGCGCGTCGGGCCGGGCGTGGTGCTCGACCAATTGAATCATTTTCTTCGCCCACACGGGTTCCGCTTCGGTCCCGACGTGGCGACGAGTTCGCGCGCGACGCTCGGCGGCATGATCGCGAACGATTCCTCCGGCGCGCACACGCCGGTTTATGGCACGACCGGAATGCACGTGGCCGAATTGCAAATCGTTCTGGCCGACGGAAAAATTGCCAAGATCGGACCCGGCCACGACACGTTGCAACACCAGCAACATTTGATCGAAGATTTGATTTCGTTCAACTCGCTGCAAATCGCGGAACGTTTTCCGCCCGGACTTCTGAAACGCTGGCCCGGCTACGCCTTGGCGCGCGCGTTGCAAAATCCGAAAAATCTCATTTCCATTTTAACCGGCAGCGAGGGCACGCTCGCCGCGATTGTTTCCGCGAAACTGAAAATCGTTCCGCTGCCGGTAGCGCGCGGCGTCGGACTGATTTTTTTCGCGTCCGTCACCGAGGCGTTGCAGGCGACGGAAGAATTGCTTGAACTAAAACCCGCCGCGATCGAACACATTGACCGTCCGCTCTTCGACCAGACGCGCGGCCAGCGCGAATTTCAAGCCGCGCGCGATTTACTCGAACTCGACGAGCAGCCGTGCGAATCCATTTTGATCGTCGAATTTTTTGAGGATGTGGAAGAACGGCTCGCGTTGTTGCGAAAAAAGAAATTGGGTTTGCGCCAACTTATTTTGCGAACGCAGGCCGAAGCAGATTTAGTCTGGGCCGTACGCAAAGCTGGTTTGTCCCTGCTGACGAGTTGCAAAGGTAGCGCGAAGCCCGCCTGTTTCATCGAAGACGCGGCGGTGCAGCCGCAGGATTTGCCGCAATACGTTTTAAACCTGCAGAAATTTTTTGCCGGCGTCGGCGTTGAGGCGTCATTTTACGGCCACGCGGCGACGGGCTTGCTTCATGTGCGCCCGGTGCTGGATTTGCAGCGCGCGGACGATCTGCAAAAATTCCGCCAAATCGCCGACGAAGTTTCCGCGCTGGTTTTGCAATTCAAAGGCTCGCTCGCCGGCGAACATGGCGTCGGCATCGCGCGCACGGAATTTCTCAAGGAGCAAGTCGGCGACGAATTGTATCGTTTGATGAAGGAGATCAAATTTTCCTTCGACCCGAATAATTTGTTTAATCCCGGAAAAATCATTTCCGACGGACGCTACAAAATTGACAAGCATCTGCGCTGGGGCGCGGGCTACGAATTAAAATTGCCGTTCGAGCCGCAACTCGCCTTCGCGGCGCGCGACGGTTCGTTCACCGGCAATCTTGAACAGTGCAACGGCTGCGGCGGCTGCCTCAAACAAACGCCGACCATGTGCCCGACATTCGTCGCGACCGGCGAGGAAATCATGTCCACGCGCGGACGCGCCAACGCGATCCGCGCGGCGCTGGAATGGCGCGGCAGCGGCGACCCGCTGCACTCGGCGGAACTCGAAATCGCGCTCGGCAATTGTCTCTCGTGTAAAGCCTGCACGACGGAATGTCCATCCAACGTGAACATGGCGCTGCTCAAGGCCGAGTTGCTACACGCGCGCATCCAGAAAGATGGATTGAAATTACGCGAGCGGATGCTCGGTTCGGCCGACCAGCTTGGACGCCTCGGTTGCGCGATGCCGCGCGTCGCGAATTTTTTTCTCGAGGCCGGTTCGGTGCGCCACTTTTTTGAAAAACTGCTCGGCTTCGCGCCTGAACGTCCGCTGCCGCATTTCGCGCGCACGCGCTTTGACCGCTGGTTTGCGAAACACCAAAGCGCCAGGTTCGCCCATCGCGGTCGCGTGATTCTTTGGGACGACACGTTTTCACGTTATCACGAACCGCACAACGCCATCGCCGCCGTCGCCGTTTTGGAAGCCGCCGGTTTTCGTGTCACGCTGGCGGCGCGGCGAAAATGCTGCGGACGCCCCGCGTTCAGCCAGGGCAATCTTGGCGAGGCCGCGAAACTTGGGCAGCACAATCTCGCGTTGCTGAATCAGGACGACGACGCGCCGGTCATTTTTCTCGAACCGTCGTGCTACTCGATGTTCGTCGAGGATTATCACGAATTGAAATTGGCCGATTCGGAAAACGTCGCGAGCCGCTGTTTCTTGTTCGAGGAATTTATCGCGAACCTGCTGCAAGCAGAACCAGACGCGCTGAAATTCAATCGGGAAGTGCAACGGCTCGTCATCCACGCGCATTGCAACGCGAAATCTTTGACGAACACAAACTATATGCGCCGGCTCGCGGAACGATTGCCAAACCGCACGGTGACGATGCTCGACACCGGCTGCTGCGGCATGGCCGGCGCTTTCGGAATGCTCGCATCAAAATACGAACTCTCACTGAAAATTGCCGCGCCGCTCATCGAAAAAATCAAGCATCAACCTTACGGAACCATCGTCGTGGCGTCCGGCACGAGTTGCCGCCATCAAATCCAGCATCTCGCGCCAAACCTGACGCAACACATGGCCTGCGTCCTCGCCGACGCGCTGGCGTGAAATATTTCGGTGGGGCGAGACTCCGTCGAGCCGTTAAAAATTCTTTTTGAAACCGCGGATTACGCGGATTTTCAAGAAATTAATCCGCGTAATCCGCGGTTAAAATTTTTAATTAATGGCAAAGATTTTCCAACGCCGTGCGCAACTCGGAAAATTCAAATTCAAATCCCGCCGCGAGAAATCTTTTTGGCGCGCAACGCTGGCCGGCCAGCGCGAGCGAAGGTTCGCTGCCCATCAACCGCGCGCCCAGCCGCACGGCGAATTCTGGCGCGGGCGGACTCCACGGCCGATGCAGTGCGCGCCGCAGTTCGCGCATGAATTCTTTGTTTGTCACCGGCTTCGGCGCGACCGCGTTGAATGTGCCAGACAATTCTTCGCGCTCGATCGCGGCCACAAACATCCGCGTCAAATCCGCGAGATGAATCCAACTGATGAATTGCCGGCCGCTGCCAACGGAGCCGCCGAGAAAACATTTCGTCAGCTTCGCCAGAACCGGCAGCGCGCCGCCTTCGCGACCGAGCACAAAACCGATCCGTAATAAAACTTTCCGGGTTGCCGGCGTTTCCGCCGAAGCAAACGCGGATTCCCATTGTTTGCAAATTTCCGCGAGCGAATCATTTCCTGCCGAGGAATTTTCATCGCACAAAACATCGTGCGTGTCGCCGTAAAAACCGATTGCGCTCGCCTGAATCCAAATACGTGGCGGCGTTTTGACGTGTAAAATCGCGGCGGCGATCGCGTTGACTGAATTTACGCGAGACGAGGTCAATGCGCGCAGGTTTTCCGGCGTGTGCGGACAATTAATATTTTTTCCCGTGAGATTGATCACGGCCGCCGCGCCGTCGAGAAGCTTTATCCATTCGCCCAGATGCTCGCCATCCCATTCCACTTCCTGAATGCCGTCGCCGCGTTCGGACGGCGAGCGCGTCAGCACGATGACTTCGTAATCGCGCCCGGTCAATTCCTTCGCCAGTGCCGTGCCGATAAAACCGCTGCCGCCGGCGATCACAATGCGTTTTTTTTTCATTGAGAAATTATTTTTGCAGCGCCAACTGCGGCGCATTTTTTTCCGTTAGCGGATTGATTTCAAATCGCGTCGCTTCCAAATCCGCCAGCCATTTTGCGATCAAATCGCCGACGACCTGCAAATTCAAATGCTCGTGCGCGCGCGGATATTTTTCCAGGTTGGTGCGGGCGAGCTTGAAGAGCGCGGCGGCGGGGCGCAGCCGTTTTTTTTGCAGATGCACGAACGCGCCCGCGAGCTGGATGAGTCCTTTGTAGAAATTTACATCCGCGCCGTGTCTGTCTTTGAGCCACAGATCCTCCAGCACATCGTGCGCCTCGTAAAAAAGCTGGCGGTTGAAGCAGTCGAAATAGCCGAGGTAATGCGCGTCGAGTTCGTGTCCCCGGAAGGATTCGATCATCGCGGCGATGCGGGCGCTTTTGTGACTCACGGCTTGAGCTTAAAGCGTAGCAGTCGAGGTGACGAGACTCATTCTGAAAAGTTAGAGACTCCTCACGTCGTCTTCTACATGGAATGAAAGGCTAACGTAGAAAGCTGAGCCACCGCCAAATCGCGGCGTGGATTGCAACCGCGGTGGCCACGGCGGTTGGGTCAACTGCTGGGTATTTCACAGCGGACATCTGTGTCATTCCAGTCAATCCTAAAACTTTGAGCGACCATCTTCTTTTGAATCGGATTGAGGCCAACCTGTCCCAGCCGGAAGAAGCGAAAAAGGCCGGGGTTTCAACCCGGACAATGTAGAAATGGGAACACGACCACGCTTGCCAGGCCGAAGATCATTGGCAGATGTTGACGCATATTCTGCGGTTGAATTCTACTTTTCCCGAAAGCTGAAACCCAGCGTCAGAGTTAGGTGCTGGGTTTTATACATCTCCTTTTTCCTGACGCAGGCGAAATAAGGTTTGACTTCGGGATGCTCATCGTCAGAATTCTTTTCAAGGATCGCGTTAAAAACCTCTGATTAATTTTTTATGCTGCTTAGCGCATGAAGCCGCTTCTTCTCTTTCTTACATTAATCACGATTTCAACCTTCAGCCCGACGCTTCAGGGTGCAACTTTTCTGTTCGACGCCACGAAAGCTGAAATGGCTGGCAATGCCGACTGGGTGATTGACGCCGATTTGCACAATCTTAAAGTCAGCGCCGCGAATTATGGCTCCGGAGTGCCCAATGTCGGTGGCAACGAATCCAATCCCCAGCGATATCCGACGCCGCCCGCTTCGGGCATCACCAGTTTCACGCCGGAAACCTACTGGCAGGGCTGCCTTTCAGCGTGGGCCATTGACCTCGTCAAAAACGGGCACAATGTCGAGACGCTGCCCTATAACGGGCGCATCACCTGGAACGATGGCACCAATCCGCAGGACCTCACCAATTACCAGGTCTATGTGCTCGCCGAGCCAAACATTTATTTCACCGCCACGGAGAAAGCCGCGATCATTCATTTCGTCCAGAACGGCGGCGGCCTTTTCATAGTCTCCGACCATGGTGGCTCGGACCGGAACAATGATGGTTCGGATTCCGTTCAGGTGTTGAATGATCTGATGACCAATGCGG
>CAXUBD010000057.1:0-12293 GCA_964249225.1 uncultured Verrucomicrobiota bacterium
AAGCCTATGTCTGGAGTGGCGTGATATTGCAACCAGTGTTTGGATTTATTGTTAATCTAAAACTTTTCCAATTTTTTGGCCGACTTAAAAATGGCTGCTTATTTGACGCGCAAACAGTCGGCTATTTGAGTGCCGCCGGAAAGTGGTGGATGGCGTATTGGGTTTATCAAACTTTGTTTTTGGGAATCAGAACTTTGTTTTTTCAAGTGGCAATGAATTGGGATTTCGCCTGCCTGTTTGGCGCGTTTACATTGATTTTTGCCGCATGGTTTTTCAAAGAAGCGCAGGAACTTCAAGCGGAACAGGAATTGACGGTTTAAGTTTATGCCCATTATCGTCAATCTCGACGTGGTTCTCGCGCAGCGCAAAATACGGCTGAACGATCTGGCCGAGGCCGTGGACATCACGCCGCAAAATTTGTCCATCCTCAAAACCGGCAAGGCCAAGGCCATCCGCTTCTCCACGCTCGAGGCGATCTGCGAAACGCTCGAATGCCAGCCGGGGGAAATTTTGGAATTCCGCTCGGAACCCGCTAAAAAGAAAAAGTTTTAGCCACAGATGGACACAGATAAACACGGATGGGAATTTAACGGGTAGGGCGCGTCACTCCGTGCGCGCCGCTTTTTGCAAGACGTTCGGCGGGCAGAGGACTGCCCGCCCTACCATTTTGTTTTTATCCGTGTCCATCTGTGTCCATCCGTGGTTGAAATAATTTTGCCGCTTTACTCGCCCGCGAACGCAGTTCATTTTTGCGGACCGAAAAATGAATCGTGAAACGTTGGACAACTGGTGCAAGCGCGGGATTTTGGCCTTGGTGCTGGGCATTCTGGTTTTTGCGCCGCTCGCATTTGGCGCGGTGGAGGCGTGGTCGTTTCTGGTCGTTGAAGGACTCGTCATCGCCGTGATGCTCGTGTGGGCGGTGCGACTTTGGATCAGTCCCAAGCCGCAACTGCTCTGGCCGCCGGTTTGCTGGGTCGTGCTGGCGTTTGCGTTTTACGCCGTCGCGCGTTATTTGACGGCGGATATTGAATATGTTGCGCGGCAGGAAATGATCCAAGTGCTGATGTATGCGTTTTTATTTTTCGCCATCGTCAATAATTTATACCGGCAAGAAACGGCGCAGGTCATCAGCTTCAGTTTGATCGCGCTGGCCATGGCCATTTCAAGTTTTGCCGTGTATCAATTCTTGACGCACTCGCATCGGGTCTGGAATGAGATTTCGCCTTATCCGGGGCGCGCGTCGGGCACTTACATTTCGCCGAACAATCTGGCGGGTTTTCTGGAAATGCTTCTGCCGCTCGTTGTCGCTTATATTCTGGCCGGGCGCGTGAAGCCGCTGACGCGGATTTTGCTCGGTTACGCGGCGCTGGTGATGGCGGCGGGATTGACGGTGACATTTTCGCGCGGCGGCTGGGTGGCGGCGACGGTCGGGCTGCTGGCGTTGCTGGGAATTTTGGTTGGTCACCGCAATCATCGTTGGGGCGCGCTGACAGTGTTGGTTATTTTGATCGGTGGCGGAGCTTTTTTCTCCGCGCACTACCTTTCCAAATCGGTCAGCTACATGACACATGTCAAATCACCGGACGCCGGCGGCATCCGCGATCTTGATCTCCGGCTCGATCTGTGGCGGGCGGGTGAAAGCATGTGGCAGGATAATTTCTGGTGGGGCGTCGGTCCCGGACATTTTGATTATCGCTTCCGGCAGTATCGGCCCGAAACCGTGCAGGCGCGTCCTGACCGCGCGCACAACGATTATGTCAACCTGCTGGCCGACTGGGGAACGACGGGCGGCGTCATCGTGCTGGCGGGGCTGGCGATTTTCTGCGCGGGCCTGGCAAAAACCTGGCGTCATGTGCGGCGCGTGGAAAATCATTTTGGCAGCGGCCAGAGCAATCGTTTTGCATTTTATCTGGGTGCGGCAGGGGGATTGCTCGCGCTGATGGTACATTCGGCGACGGATTTTAATCTGCACATTCCCGCCAATGCGATTCTCGGCGTGACGCTGCTGGCGCTGCTGACGAGCAACCTGCGGTTCGCGACGGAGCGTTACTGGCTGAATCTGCGGTTGCCTTTGAAAATCCCGATGACCGCCGCGCTTGCCATCGGCGTGATTTATTTCAGCGCACAGGAATGGCGGCGCGGCCACGAAGCTCTCTGGCTGTCGCGCGCGGCGCGGTTGCCGGAATTTTTTTCGCCGGAACGCACCGCCGCGCTGGAAAAAGCGTTCGCCGCCGAGCCGATGAATTTTGCAACGGCCTATGACATCGGCGAGACCTATCGCGTGGAAAGTTTTGAAGGTGGACAGGATTACGCGGCGCGGTCAAAAACGGCGATGGCTTGGTTTGAGCACAGCCAGAAGTTGGACCGGTTTGACGGCTACAGTTTTTTGCGTTACGGGATGTGTCTGGACTGGCTGGACCAACATGACGCCGCAGAAAAATTCTTCAATCAGGCCGAAGCACTGGACCCAAACGGCTCTTACACCGTCGCCATCGTCGGCTGGCATTATGTGCAGGCGCAAAACTACGCCGCCGCCCGGCCTTGGTTTACAAGGTCGTTGAGTTTGGAGGGAACGGACAATGAAATTGCCGGATCCTATCTCGAACTGATTGAGAAAAAACTTCTGGATAAGGCTGCCAATTCCAAAGTTTTGCCGGCGGGTTTTTAAATTTTCCCGGGAAAGATTTACGGTTGACATTTGACGGTCCGCCGATATAGTTCTCTCAAACGGAATAGTAACTACAACAAAAAGCAAGTTATGAAACAAACCAGGATTTTATTGTTGACGGCGGTTTGCGGTGCAGTGCTGGCGATGACCAGCGTCGTTTCCGCCCAAACCGAGAAATCGGGTATCGCCACCATTGTTCGCATTCAAGGCGAAGGCCGTTACTCAATGGGTGACGGTAATTGGCATACGCTCGTCGCCGGCAGAACTCTCGGACCGGGTGCCATCATCCAGACCGGACACAACGCCATCATTGATGTTGCGCTCGGCAATCAGATTCAATTTCCTCAAGCCAGATCGGTTCCGGACAAAGTTACCCCGGCGGCCGACTCTCCTGTTCGCGGCATGATCAGTTACCGGCCGGCCGTAGAGCAAAACATGGTTCGTTTGACGCCTGATACCACACTACAGATTGACAAATTGACAGTTTCTGAAACCGGCTTGGATGCCGTCAGCGACACAGAACTCAATTTGAAACAAGGCCACATCTTTGCGAACGTAAAAAAACTTTCCGGCGCGTCGCAATATCTTATCAAGATTCCCAATGGAATCGCCGGTGTGCGCGGCACCTTTTTAAGCGTGGATGCCGATGGAACCGTGGCTGTTTATCAGAGTGATGAAAACAGTGACGTGGTGCTTTCAATTATCAAAGCGGATGGTTCAGCAGTGACCTATACTGTGTCCGTAGGCAGTCAATTTAATCCTTCCAACGGCGCAACCGGTCCCATACCTTCCGGTTTGCTCTTTTTATTGAAAAGCCTCGTCCCCATTTTGAAAACTCAATTTGTGAATCCAACCGGGGTTGCATTACAAATAGATCAAACTACTATTTTCGTCTCTCCCACAACTGGAGCTGGTGTTAGCAGCACTGACAACAATACTCCCAGCGAGCCTCCTCCAGTCGGAGAATTTTCATCTGGTGCCAGTGATACATCAATCAGTGCACCCATTTCACCCCTGTAAGAAAAACTCATTTTTAAAACCAGAGCAGCCTTGAGTTGCTCTGGTTTTTTGTTTAATCCGGTGCGGTGAAATTCAAACCGCTCAAACGCGCGCCGGTCATTCTTGCCATTTTTATCCTCGCGTGCGTTTGCGGTCTCCGGCTCATGCGATTGGATTTTTCCGAGCGCTTGGAACGCATAACTTATGACATGCGTGCCCGGGCCGCGTTGCATTTTCCCGCGCCGGTCGCAACTAATCTCGCATTTGTCTCAATGGAAGAATCCAGCATCGCCGCCGTCAAGAAAAGCGATGAACTAGGATTTCATTTTGGTCTCTACTGGCCGCGTCAAATCTATGGGAGGCTCGTGGAAGAATTGTCGGCGGAAGGCGCGCAGAGCGTCGCCTTTGACATTTTATTCGATGATTTGCGCCACGATCATCCCGCCGTGCGCATGGCCAATGGCGACCTCATGGAATCCGACGAATTTTTTGCCGCGCAAATGCGACTGGCCCGCAACGTGATCATCTCCGCCACGCCGGAAATCATCCCACCGGATTTGTTCACCACCAATGCGTTCGCGCTCGGTGAAATCTCGACGGAAAAAGATTCCGACGGCATTTTGCGCCGCGTCAAAGCTTTCAGCATCATCCGCCGCTGGCATCCGCTTTTCAAGAAAATCGAATCCGAACTTGAATTCGGAGTGGACCTGGCCCAGGCGCGATTTGCGCCGGGAAAAATCATCTTGCCGCAAACCGGCATGACCAACACGATTGAAATTCCCGTGGACGCCGGAAATAATTTTTCGCTCGCCGATTTATCCGGCGACAAACTTTTGCCCGGCATGGCGCCGAAGGCCAAAGCGTTCATCGACGAGTGTGTCTGGCACATGGGCGTCGTGCTCGCCGCGCGGGAATTGAAGCTCGACCTCGCGCATGCTGACATTGATTTATCGCATGGTAAAATCACATTGCGCGGCGCGAACGGCGTCGAACGCGTGATTCCCGTGGACGCCGACGGCTATTTCTACATTGACTGGCGACTCACGCCGAACGATTCAAAACTATTGCGCCGGCCGATTGAGAGTTTGCTGTGGCAGGACAAACAAAGACTGCTCGGCCAGACCAACGAACTTCAGGATTATTTCCGCGGCAAACTTGTCGTCGTTGGTTCGGCGGCGCAGGGCAACGACTTGACCGACCGCGGCGCGACGCCGTTGGAACGCGACACGCTGCTCGTCAGCAAACATTGGAACGTCGCCAATTCCATCATCACCGGCCAGTTCGTCCGTCGCGCGTCGCTGCCAACGGAAACGGCGTTGGTCATTTTGTTTGGCGCGTTGACGGCGTTTCTCACCTGGCAACTGCGAGCGTTTTCGGCGACAGGTGGAACGTTGTTGCTGATGCTCATTTATATTGCAGCCGCTTTTTTTGCTTTTGTACAATTTCGATTCTGGCTGCCGATTATGTTTCCAATCGCGGCAATGGCGATGGAATATGCAAGCCTCGTCACGTATCGCGTCGTGTTTGAAGAACGTGAACAGCGCCGCGTCAAATCGGTTTTTTCCAAAGTGGTTTCGCCGAACGTCGTGCATGAACTGTTGAACGTAAAAAAACTTTCGCTCGGCGGCGCGCGCCGCGAAGTGACGATGTTTTTTGCCGATGTGCGCGGCTTCACCACGTTGACGGACGAAATCCAGGAACAGGTCGCGGAATTTGTGCGCGAACATCGGCTGGATCGCGACGCGGCGGAGGCGTGCTTTGATGAATCCGCCCGCGACACGCTTGAAACCGTGAATCTATATCTCGCCGCCGTCGCCGACTCCGTGAAAAAACACGACGGCACGCTCGACAAATACATCGGCGATTGCGTGATGGCGTTTTGGAACGCGCCGACGCCGAACGCAAAACACGCGTCGGCCTGCGTCCACGCCGCCATCGAAGCGCAACGCGCCATTCGCGGGCTGAATGAAAAACGCACGGCGCAAAACGCCTCGCTGGAGATTGAAAATCGCGCGCGCATTTCCACGGGGCTGCCGCCGAAGCCGCCGCTGCGCGCGTTGCAGCTTGGCACGGGCGTTAACACAGGGTTGGTGACGGTCGGATTGATGGGTTCGGACCAGCACATGTTGAATTACACCGTTTTCGGGCGCGAAGTGAATCTCGCCAGCCGGCTGGAAAGTGTTTCCGGCAGCGGACGCATCATCATCAGCGACACGACTTACAATCATCTGCTGCGCGAAGACCCGGCACTGGCGGCGACGTGCATGGAACTGTTCCCGATCACCGTCAAGGGCATCAAGGCCGCCGTACGGGTTTACGAAGTGCCATGGCAGAATAAATAGTTTTTTGACTTTCATTCGCCACCGAGCCACAGAGAACTCAGAGTTTTTGAAAAGAATTTTCTCTGTGCACTCTGTGTCTCTGTGGCAGAATGAACCTAGTAATGAGAACGGCGATTTATCCCGGCAGTTTTGATCCGCTCACCAACGGCCATCTGGACGTGGTGCAGCGCGCGGCAAAATTATTTGACCGCGTCGTCGTTGCGGTCGCAAAAAACGAGGGGAAAAATCCGCTGTTCACGCAGAACGAACGGCTCGCGCTCGTGAAACAAGCGGTGAAACATCTGCCCAATGTCCAAGCCGACCCGTTTGACAGCTTGCTCGTCGAATATGTCGTCAGTCAAAAAGCGCAGGCGATCGTGCGCGGGCTGCGCGCCGTTTCCGATTTTGAATTTGAATTTCAACTCGCGTTGATGAACCGCAAGCTGGATGAAAGCGTCGAGACAATTTTCATGATGCCGAAAGATACATATACGTTTTTAAGTTCGCGCATCGTGAAGGAAATCGCGCGGCTCGGCGGCGATGTGAGCGCGTTCGTTTCGCCACACGTGCAAATCGCACTGCATAAAAAACTCAAGCCGAGGAAGAAAAATTAGCCACAGAGTCACCGAGACGCAGAGAAAAATCTACTCTGTGTCTCGGTGACTCTGTGGCCAAATTAAAAAAAGTCTTTGATCGTCAATCTTCGCCATCTCGAAAACCGCAATCTGATTTTGCGCGGCGAACTGTCGCTGGCCGAACTGGACTTGGACGTGCGCGATGAATTGATCCGCGTTGCCGCGCCGGTGGAATATGATTTGGAAATTGAAAAGCTGGACGACAGCGTTTTGGTGCAAGGCGAAATCCGCGTCACGCTCGAATGCGAATGCGTTCGCTGCCTCAAAAAGTTCACGAAGGAAATCGAATTGAAACCGTGGACGCTGCATTTGCCGCTGGAAGGCGAGGAAAAGGTGTCCGTAGATAACGACTGCGTGGACTTGACTCCGTTCGTGCGGGAAGATATTTTACTCGAATTTCCGCAACATCCGTTGTGTCAGAAGGATTGCGCGGGATTGAACAAAAAAAGTTCCGGCAAGGCCCAAAAAAACGTCGGCAAAACAGAAACGAAGCCGTCCGCGTGGGCCAAGCTGGACAAACTAAAACTATAAAATTTGATTTATGGGCGTTCCAAAACGTAAACCATCGAAAAGCCGGATGCGTCAGCGCCGCGCTTACAACAGCGTGCTGAAACTGCCGCAGATCAGCAAATGTCCGCAATGCGCCGAGCCGTATGTTCCGCACCGGGTCTGCCCGGCCTGCGGTTTTTACAAAGGCCGCCAGGTGCTGACCGTCACGGCGGGCGCGTGAGCAGTTTTTAATTTTAAGTTTTGAATTTTGAGTTGGGTCCGTTTCAACTTAAAACTAAAAATTAAAAACTAAAAACTTTCTCGCTATGCGAATTGCAGTTGATGTCATCCGTGGCGACCACGGTTGCGCGGTCGTGATCGAAGGTGTCCGGCGCGCGCTGGAGGCCGATCCCGAAATTTCCTCGCTGCTGCTGGTCGGCGACCAAAAGGCCATTGAATCCGCGCTGGCCGCTGCCGGTTGCCGCGATGCGCGCATTCAAATCGTGCACGCCAGCGAAGTGCTGACGATGGACGACAAACCGCTCGAAGGCATCCGCAAGAAAAAAGATTCTTCCCTCGTCCGCGCCATCGAACTTGTCCGCAACGACAAGGCCGACGCCGTCATTTCGCCCGGCAACACTGGCGCGCTCGTCGCCGGTTCGATGAAACTCGGCCGGCTCGACGGCGTGGAACGCCCGGCCATCGCCTGCCGGATGCCGTCGCGCACGAAGGATTTTATTTTGCTCGACGCCGGCGCGAACGCCGTTTGCGAGCCGTCGCACCTCGCGCAATTCGCCGTCATGGGCAATCATTATGCGAAGGAAATTCTCGGCCTCGAACGTCCGCGCGTCGGCGTGTTGAGCAACGGCTCGGAAGAATCCAAGGGCAACGACCTCACGCGCGAAGCGGCGCGGTTGTGCGCGTTGCTCGATTTGAATTTCATCGGCTACGTCGAGGGTTTTGATTTGTTCAACGACGGCGTGGACGTCGTCGTTTGCGACGGTTTCGTCGGCAACATCGTTTTGAAAACCGCCGAGAGCCTCGGCTCGAACATCATTTTTTTGCTCAAGCGCGAACTCACGGCGACGCCATTGCGCAAATTCGGCGCGTGGCTCGCGCGCGGCGGTTTTCGCGCCTTGAAAAAACGCATGGATCCTGAAATCCATGGCGGCGCCGTGTTGCTCGGCCTCAACGGCGTCGTCATCAAGGCGCACGGCTCGTCGCGCGAAGGCGCCATCGCCAGCGCCATCCGTGTCGCCGCGCAGGAAATCAACCACGATTTGAACCACGTTCTTGCCAAACGAATCGCGCAGGCCAATACTGTTCTCGCGGCGCAATCCGCCGCCGTTCCCGCTTCCGCCAACGCATGAGCGTCAAATTTAAAAACCCGCGCGCCAAACATAATTTTCAAGGCCGCACCTGTTCCATCGCCGGCATCGGTTCGTATGTGCCGGAAAAAATCCTGACCAACGCCGAGTTGGAAAAAATGGTCGAGACTTCGGACGAATGGATCACCTCGCGCACCGGCATCAAAGAGCGGCGCATCGCAGCAAAAGACGAATACACTTCCGACATGGCCGCCAAAGCCGCCGAACGCGCGATGAAAATGGCCGGCGTCACCGCAGATCAAATTGATTTGATCATTGTCGCCACGATCACGCCGGACATGCCGTTTCCGAGCACGGCGTGTCTCGTGCAGCACAAAATCGGCGCGAAGCGCGCGGCGGCATTTGATCTGGAAGCGGCGTGTTCCGGTTTTATTTACGGACTGGAAGTCGCGCAGCAGTTCATCATGTCGCATACTTACGACACTGTGCTCGTCGTCGGCGCGGAAAAAATTTCTTCCATCGTTGACTGGAGCGACCGCAACACGTGCGTCTTGTTTGGCGATGGCGCGGGCGCGGCGATTTTGCAAAATCGCCCGGATGCGCATGGCCTGCTCACGGCGACGATGGGAGCGGACGGCGAAAAAGCCGATCTGCTGTTCATGCCCGGCGGCGGCAGCCGTTGCCCGGCCACCAAAGATTCCGTGGACGCGCGGCTGCATTATCTGCGCATGGAAGGCAAGGAAACGTTCAAGAACGCCGTGCAGGCGATGTGCTCGGCGGCGCATGAAGTTTTGAAACGCTGCGAGATTGACATCACCAAAATCAAATGTGTGATCCCGCATCAGGCGAACCGCCGGATCATCGACGCGGTAAGCGAACGGCTCGGCGCGACGCCTGAACAGGTTTTCGTCAACTTGGAAAAATATGGAAACACTTCCGCCGCTTCCGTCGCCATTGCTTTGGACGAAGCGGTGTCGTCGGGAAAAGTGCAGCGTGGCGATCTGATCCTGCTTGTCGTGTTCGGCGCCGGCCTGACGTGGGGCGCGGCGGTCATCGAATGGTGATTTGCTTGTTCAACAAATCTCAAAAGCTGATTTGACGGCGGACGTGGACGTGTTAATTTGAGAATACTCTATGAGTGCAAAAAAATTCGCCGGTGATATTTCGCTGCAACAACCCGTGACGGTCCAGGCACCGCAAACGCGGCTGGAATTGTCCGCCGACACCGTGGTCATCCACAAAAATGGCGTCGAATTTCGCAGTCCCACAGCGTTCAATGCGTGGACGGAAATGACTGTCGCGCTGCAATCGCCGCAAGGCGCTGGCCGGCTGCACTGCGCCGGCGTCGTTGTTGCCTGTTCCGGCAACAAGCACACCGGCTATCTCGTCTCGATGATTTTCACCAGCCTTTCCAAGCAGGCGCAGACGCGTTTGAACCTGATGGCCGGCTCGGAATTGGGCGCGGGCTGAACGCGCCAATTTTTCAAATCAAATTGCAACCCTCGGACAAACGTTCGGGGGTTATTTTTTTGACCCGTGACGGCGGATTTTCTAAACTTTCCGTTCATGAAAATTTTGCTCACGACGACTTCGTTTCAAGACACACCCGGCGAACATCACGATTTGCTGGCTTCGACCGGCTGGGAAATTATCCGCGCTCGCGGGCCGTTGAACGAGGCGGACACGCTCGCGCTCGTCGGCGAAGTGGACGGCTACATCTGCGGCGACGACGCCATCACGCGCAAAGTTTTGGAAAAAGCGCAGCCAAAACTGAAAGTCTTGAGCAAATACGGCATCGGCGTGGACAAGATTGACATCAAGTCTTGCACTGAATTTGGCATTCCCGTTTTGTTCACGCCCGGCGTCAATCACACGACGGTCGCGGAGCACTCTTTTTTGCTGCTGCTCGCGCTCGAAAAAAATCTTTTGTTTCACACCGATTCGACGCGCGCGGGCGGCTGGAAACGCAAGACCGGCCACGAGCTGTTTGAAAAAACGCTCGGCATCATCGGGCTGGGCCGTGTTGGAAAAGAAGTCGCGATTCGCGCGCGGGCTTTTGGGATGAACGTCATCAGCATGAGCCGCAACTGGGATGAAACTTTCGCCGCGCAAAATGGAATCAAAAAAGCCGCGTCGCTCGACGAGATTTTTTCCGCGAGCGATTATCTTTCGCTGCACACAAATTTAACGCCGGAAACGCGCGACCTGATTTGCACCGCGAACATCGCCAAGATGAAGCCGGGCGTGGTCATCGTGAACTGCGCGCGCGGCGAAGTGGTGAACACGGCCGACCTCGTCGCCGCGCTCAAGTCCGGACGCGTGGCGGGTTATGGCGCAGACGTTTTGGATCAGGAGCCGCCGGCGGCGGACTATCCGCTGCTCAAGCTGCCGAACGTGGTCATCACGCCGCATGTCGCGTCGCGCACTTACGAGAGCGTGGTGCGGCAGGCCACCTGCGCCGTGAAAAATCTCATTCTCGCGATGAACGGCGAAAAACCCATCGCGCAGGTGAATCCCGAAGTGCCAGTGAAGAAAGTGGTTTGAAATCGGGCAAAATGATTTTGACAGGCAAATTCTCAAGTGGGATAATCCCATCATGAAATTGATCGCAGATTCTCGTGGGCGGTTGACGGCGGCGGATTTGTTCCGCCCAAACACCGCTTTCGACGCCAGCTACCAACCTGACGGCAGCATTCGGGTCGTCGAATTGGTGGAAAAGGAAGTTCCGGTCGTAAAGGTGACGCGGAATAAAGATGGCACTTACAATGTGCCGCGCCTGATGACGCGCGCAGAAATCCGCGCCGCCATCCGCGCCGACCGGGACCGGCAATGAAAACCTACTGGGATTCATCCGCGATCGTGGAATCGGTTTGGGAACCAAGTTTGTCAGAGCGATTGCGGCGGGAGCGCGGCGTCACGCGTTCGCACGCGCTGGCAGAAACTTTTGCGGCACTCACCGGCAATCCCCAAAACCGCGTCGGGCAGGAAATTGCGGCGGAACTGGTGGAGCAACTGGCGAAGAGTCTGGATTTTGTGGATTTGACGGCGGCGGAAATGCTGACGGCGTTGAAATCAGCGCGGAAGTTGGGCGTTCGCGGTGGGCGCGTGCATGATTTTTTCCATGCAATTGCAGCCAAAAAGAGCGGCGCGAAAAAAATCGTGACGCTAGATAAAAATGATTTTGCCGGCCTGACGGAAATCACCTTGGAAGTCATTTGAATGAAAACTAAAACTGAAAGCATGGTGCGGCAGGCCACCTGCGCCGTGAAAAATCTCATCCTCGCGATGAACGGCGAAAAACCCATCGCGCAGGTGAATTTTGAATTGTCGGTGAAGAAAATTTCCTGACATTGACGCATGGGTGCAAACGGATAATCTTGCAAACGGATAATCTTTGATTGAAATGAAAACTTACACTGCCGTTGTCGAACGATGCCCGGAGACAAACCTGTTTGTCGGTTACGTTCCCGGATTTCCCGGCGCGCACTCGCAGGGCGCGACGCTGGATGAATTGAACCGGAACTTGCAGGAAGTGATTGATATGCTGCTCGAAGACGGCGAGCCGCAATTGGAGGCGGAGTTTGTGGGCACGCAGGCGATTCTTGCGGGCGCATGAGCAATCTTCCCGTTCTCAAGCCGCGCGAGGTCATTCGGATTCTGGAAACTCTCGGCTTCGTGGAAGTGCGCCAGCGCGGTTCGCATCGCCAATTCCGCCACGCTGACGGACGCGGGACAACATTGCCGTTTCATGCAGGCCGCGACATCGCGCCGCCGTTGTTGCGGCAAATTGCCAAAGACATCGGCATGAACGCGCAAGAATTCATCAGCCACAGATAAATTTATGAACGCAGAA
>CAXUBD010000058.1:0-1681 GCA_964249225.1 uncultured Verrucomicrobiota bacterium
GAAACGTACTGCTACCCGAATGACCCAATGTTACGTTTTTGAAAAGCTTTGTCAACAATCTTATTGAAATGACAGCCAGCGCGTTGGCCATCGCTTCCTTGGCAGTCGTTCGTTCTCTTGGCTTTACGTGCCGTGTTTTTGGAATAGAGTTGATTTGTGGCCGCCCTTGAATCCATCGCCCTGTTCCGCAATCTCCGTCCTGAGGAACTGTCGCTGTTGCGAGCCATCGCGCAGGAACATCCGCTGGCCGCCGACCACGAAATTTTCCGCGAAGGCGACGCCGGCAACGGACTTTATTTCGTCAAAGACGGGCTTGTGGAAATTTCCGGGCTGGTCGGCGGCAACACCCGTCGCATTTTTTCACAGCTCGGGCCGGGCGAAGTTTTCGGCGAGATGGCCGTCATCGAGCAACGCCCGCGTTCGGCCACCGCCACGACCTTGAAGGACACGACCGTTTTTTTCATTCCGCGTGACGAAATGCTTTCGCTCATCCAGCGCGTGCCGTCGCTGGCGTTCGGTTTGTTGCAACAGATCAGCCATCGCCTCCGCGAATTCAACCAGCTTCATCTTCGCGAAGTCGTGCAGGCCGAACGCCTCGCCGTCATCGGCAACTTCGCGCGCGGCATCGTCCACGACCTCAAAAATCCATTGAGCATCATCGGCCTCTCCGCCGAGATGTTCGACATGCCGGGCGTCAAACCGGAAATCCGCGCGCAAGCGCAGGCGCGCATCAAAAAACAGGTCGAACGCATCAACGACATGATCGGCGACATCCTGATTTTTTCCGAAGGCAAGCGCACTGAAGTGGAGATCAAACCCGCCGACTACCGCGCGTTCATTTTGGATCTCGTCGCCGATCTGCGGACCGAGGCCGAACTAAAAAAAACCCGCATCGAACTGCAAAACGTCCCGCCGCCGTTTTTTTTACAATTCGATCCGCGCCGTTTGCGCCGCGTTTTCTACAACCTCGTCCACAACGCGACCGATGCGATGCTCGGCGGCGGCACGATTTTTTTGCGCTTCAATGCCGACGAAAAAGAAATCGTCACCGAGATCGAGGACACCGGCCCCGGCATTCCGCCGGAAATCGCCGACAAATTATTCCAGGCCTTCGTCACCTTCGGCAAATCGCACGGCACCGGCCTCGGCCTTTCCATCTGCAAAAAAATCGTCGAGGATTGCAAAGGCCGCGTCGGCGTGCGCCACGAAGCCGGACGCGGCGCGATTTTTTATTTCACGCTGCCGCTGATGAAATAATCGTTGCCCGTGAATCGGGAAGGGTTGCATCGTGAACCGCCGCCGGACAAACTTGCTTTGACGATGCAACAATTCAACGATTCAACGATTCACCAAAAATGAATCGCATCAAACTGCTTTCCGAACAGGTTGCCAATCAAATCGCCGCCGGCGAAGTGGTCGAACGCCCCGCCAGCGTCGTCAAGGAGCTGGTCGAAAATTCCCTCGACGCCGACGCCCAAAAAATCACCGTCGAAATCGGCGCCGGCGGGCGCAGTTTGATTCGCGTGATTGACGATGGCTTTGGCATGAGCCGCGACGACGCGCTGCTCTGCCTCGAACGCCACGCGACGAGCAAGATTCAGCGCGCCGAAGATTTGGCGTCCATCGCCACGATGGGATTTCGCGGCGAATCGCTGCCCAGCATCGCCAGTGTCAGCCGTTT